>JAQSXO010000094.1 GCA_029256625.1 Cellulosimicrobium sp.
GCTCGTCGTGTCGAAGGTCGCGAACTTCTCCATCGACCTGCCCGAGGCGTCCGTCGCGATCCAGGTGTCGGGGTCGTTCGGGTCGCGCCAGGAGGAGGCCCAGCGCCTCGGTCGCGTCATGCGCCCGAAGTCCGACGGCCGCACCGCGCACTTCTACGCCGTCGTCGCGCGCGACACGGTCGACCAGGACTTCGCGGCCCACCGCCAGCGGTTCCTGGCGGAGCAGGGGTACGCCTACCGCATCGTCGACGCGGAGGACCTGGGCGTCGTGCAGTGACGGGTGGGGGCCCCGCGACGCAGGAGCGAGGCACCCGCCCGGCACGGAACGACGCCCAGTCCGACCGAGGACACGAGGACCTGGGCGTCGTGCAGTGACGGGTCACCCGCTGAGTGCATGAAAGATGTCGTCCCGAACCGATTCGGGGCGACATCTTTTCATGCACTCACGGCTTTGTCCCACGATGTGAGAGCGCTCCCAGGAAGTTACTGACAAGACAGTCAGTGGTGCCCTAGGCTCCCGGCATCAGCGCGACGACGCGCTGGCGTCGGCGCGCTGCGCCGGCTCCCCGTTCGAAGGAGAACACCCACCGTGACCCTCTCGACGACCATCCCCGGCGTGGGCAGGCGCGCCCGACGCGCCCGTGCCGTCGGCGCGGGCGTGACGGCGCTCGCAGCGGCGGCGACGGGCGTGGCCCTCGCCGCACCCGCGACGGCCGAGCCGGCGCCCGACCCCGACCTCGGACCGAACGTCGTCTTCATCGACGACTCGTGGTCCGTGGACCAGATCAACACCTACCTCGCGTCGATCAACGACGAGGCGGAGTTCAGCCAGGACCGGCACGCCGTGTTCTTCGAGCCCGGCGTCTACGGCGACGCGTCCGGCGAGGACGACCCCGCGACGGCGACCGGCATCGTCAACGCCGAGGTCGGCTACTACACCGCGATCGCCGGTCTCGGCGCGCAGCCCGACGACGTGCTCATCAACGGCGCGCTCAGCGTGCAGCCGGTCGTGAGCTGCCCGAACAACCCGTGGAGCTGCCAGGACCCGGGCTCGCTCACGCGCTTCTGGCGCTCGCTGAGCAACGTGGCGGTCAACCCCATCCAGCGCCCGGTCGACGAGGACGTGACCCGCCCGTTCCCGGCCGGGATCACGGACCCGCACCAGCTCCGCTTCGCCGTGTCGCAGGCCGCGCCGCTGCGCCGGGTCGACATCCAGGGCGACCTCACGGTGTTCGGCCGCTTCGGCGAGTACGCGAGCGGCGGTTACCTCGCCAACTCGCGCGTCTCCGGCCGCCTCGTGACCGGCTCGCAGCAGCAGTGGTACACGCGCAACTCCGAGGTCGGCACCTGGGACGGCGGCGTGTGGAACATGGTCTTCTCGGGCGTCGAGGGCGCCCCGGCCACGGACTTCGGGCCCCGGCCCGACGGCACGACCGGCAACAAGACGACGCTCGACACGACCCCGCTGAGCCGGGAGGCGCCGTTCCTCTTCCGTGACGGCGCGGACCTCGCCGTGTTCGTGCCGGACGCGCGGACCGAGACGCGCGGCGTCGACTGGTCGACCGACGCGGACGCGGGCCAGAAGCTCTCCCTCGACACGTTCTTCGTCGCCCACGAGGGCGACTCGGCGGCGGAGATCAACGCGGCTCTCGCCACGGGCAAGAACCTCCTGCTCACCCCCGGCGTCTACCACCTCGACGAGGCGATCCGGGTCGAGAACCCCGACACGGTCGTGCTCGGCCTCGGCTACGCGTCGCTCGCGCCGACGTCGGGCAGCGCGGCGCTCGAGATCGGCGACGTCGCAGGCGTCAAGGTCGCGGGCATCACGGTCGACGCCGGTCCGGTCGAGTCGGACGTCCTCGTGCGCGTCGGTCCGGCGGACGCGCACGTGGCGGACGCCGCCGACCCGACCACGCTGACCGACGTGTTCGTCCGCGTCGGCGGCCCCTGGGTCGGCAAGGCGACGACGAGCATCGAGGTCAACAGCGACCACGTGCTCATGGACCACATCTGGGCATGGCGCGGCGACCACGGCGCCGGCATCGGGTGGGACCAGAACACCGGTGACCACGGCGTCGTCGTCAACGGCGACGACGTGACAGCCACGGGCCTGTTCGTCGAGCACTACCAGAAGAACCAGACGATCTGGAACGGCGAGCGCGGCCGCACCGTCTTCTACCAGAGCGAGATCCCCTACGACCCGCCGAGCCAGGCCGCGTTCATGGACGGCGACCGCAAGGGCTTCGCGTCGTACCGGGTGGGCGACCACGTCCGGCGCCACGACGCCGTCGGGCTGGGCGTGTACTCGTTCTTCAACCAGGGCGTCGACGTGCGCGTCGCGAGCGGCATCCAGACGCCCGTCCGCGCGGGCGTGACGTTCCGGTCCATGACGAGCGTCTTCCTCAACGGCTCGGGCGGGATCGAGCACGTCGTCAACGACACGGGCGCGCCCGCGGTCGGCTCGTTCGCGTCGCCCCAGGTCGTCGCGTACCCGACCGACCTGCCCGCGGAGCTCGACGTGAGCGTCGAGGCGACCACGCGCTGCCTCGCGGGCAAGGCCTATGTCGCCGTGCGCGCGACCAACGCCACCGACGCCCCGCTCGCGATCACCCTCACGACACCGTACGGCTCGCGCACCGTCGCGGCGGTCGCGCCGGGCGCGAGCGCGTACCAGTCGTTCGCCGCGCGCACGGGCGCGGTGGGTCCGGGTGACGCCGTCGTCAGCGCGAGCTCGGGAGAGGTCACGAGCGAGGTCAGCGCGCCCTACGGGGCCCTGACCTGCGGCTGACGCACCGCACCCGACTGAGCGCCGCGAGGCCCGCCTCCCGTCGGGAGGCGGGCCTCGTCGTCGTCCGAGCCCGACGACGCCGCGCCCCTCGCGGGCGGCCCCGGTACCGATTGCGGGACCCCGGCCCCTGGGAAAGGATCGGCGCGTGAGCACGGCCGAACGTCCCCCGCTCCCCCGCGCCGCCGCGGGCCGCGGCGCCCGCGCGCTCCTCGCCCTCGTCGTCGCGACGGTGATGACGCTCCTCACCCTCCTCGCCCTGCTGGGCCCTGCCGGGACGGCGCACGCCGTCCCCCCGATGGACGTCGCGGGCGAGGTCACCGACCCCGACGGCGTGCTCGGCGACCAGACCGACGAGGTCGAGGGCGCGCTCGACCGCCTCGCGCAGGACACCGACCTCCAGCTCTTCGTCGTCTACGTCGCGAGCTTCGACGGCATGGACGGCGTCGACTGGGCGAACGCCGCGGCCAACACGTCCGGCCTCGGGGTCGACGACCTGCTCCTCGCCGTGGCGACGGAGGACCGGCGCTACGGGCTGTCCTACGACAACAACGTGTCCCTCACCGACGCAGAGCTCGACCGGATCTCCGCCGCCGTGGAGGACGAGCTGCGCGACGACGACTGGGCGGGCGCGGCCATCGCCGCGGCGGAGGTCGCGCGCGGAGCGAGCCAGGGCTCGGGAGGCGTCTCCTGGTTCTGGGTGCTGCTCGGCCTGGGCGTGCTCGTCCTCGTGGTCGTCCTCGTCGTGCGCGCGGTCGCGCGGCGCCGCCGCACCGCACCCGCCGGCGGACCGGCGGAGGGCGGGCTCGCGAGCCTGCCCACCGACGAGCTCAGCCGCCGCGCCAGCGCCGCGCTCGTCGAGATCGACGACGCCGTGAAGACCTCGGAGCAGGAGCTCGGCTTCGCGCAGGCGCAGTTCGGTCTCGAGGCGACGCAGCAGTTCTCGGCGGCGCTCGCCGACGGCAAGCGGAAGGTCTCGGAGGCGTTCGCGCTCCGTCAGATGCTCGACGACGACCGCCCCGAGACGGAGCCGCAGGCCCGGGACGCGATGGCCCGCATCGTCGCGCTGTGCAACGAGGTCGCGGAGTCCCTCGACGCCCAGTCGCGCACGTTCGACGAGCTGCGCGACCTCCAGGCGCGCGCGCCGCAGGTGCTCGACGAGACCGACCAGCGCGCGAGCGAGGTGCTCGCCCGTGTCGGTCCCGCGCGCGCGACGCTCGACGGGCTCGCCCGCACCTACCCGCCGACGTCGCTCGCCTCCGTCGCGCAGAACCCCGACCAGGCGCAGGCGCTCCTCGCGAACGCCCGGGAGTCCGTCGCACGGGGCCGCGAGGCGCTCGCCGGCAAGGATCGCGCGACGGCGGTCGCGCTCGCGCGGGCCGCGCAGAACGCCGTCGGGCAGGCGGTGACGCTGCTCGACGCGGTCGGCCGGGCGGGCGCCGACCTCGCCGAGTCCGGCCCGCGCCTCGACAAGGGGCTGGCGTCCATCACCTCCGACATCGCCGACGCCGGCCGGCTCGCACCCGCGGACCCCGCCGTGGCGCCCGCTCTCGCGGAGGCGCAGGCGGCCGCGACGGCGGCGAGCGCCGCCCGCGACGGCGGCGACCCGCTCGCAGCGCTACGGCGGCTCACCGCGGCAGAGGCCGCGCTCGACGCCGCGCTCGCCCCGTTCCGCGAGCGCGCCGAGCAGGCCGCGCGCGCCAACGCGCTCCTGCGCGACACGCTCGCGCGCGTCGACTCGCAGGTCCGCGCGACGAACGACTTCATCGAGACCCGGCGCGGGGCCGTCGGCCCCGAGGCGCGCACCCGGCTCTCGGAGGCGATCCGGCTGCTCGGCGAGGCCCGCGCGCTCCAGCCGACCGACCCCGTCGCCGCGCTCGACCGTGCGCAGCAGGCCGACGCGCAGGCGCAGTCCGCGGCGCAGCGTGCCCAGCAGGACGCGTCGAGCTGGCAGTCGTCGCAGGGCGGCGGCATGTTCGGCGGGGGCGGTGGCGGCGGGAGCAACGTCGGGGGCATGGTGCTCGGCGGCATCCTGCTCGACTCGATCCTGCGCGGCGGGGGCGGCGGTGGCCGCTCCGGCGGGTTCGGCGGCGGGAGCTTCGGGGGCGGGTTCGGCGGGGGCGGGTTCGGCGGCGGCCGGACGGGCGGTCGCTCCGGCGGACGCTCGTCGGGCGGCCGCTCGGGTCGCGGCGGGCGCTTCTGACCGGAGGACGCTCCCCGGACGCGGACGAGGACGGACCACCACAGGACAGCACGGCAACAACAGCACGAGACCGGCTCACCAGAGAGGGACGACCATGGCGGAGAAGCAGAGCATCTTCGGACGGATCGCGCAGCTCGCCCGCGCGAACATCAACGCGCTCCTGGACAGCGCCGAGGACCCGCAGAAGATGCTGGACCAGCTCGTGCGCGACTACACGAACAGCATCGCCGACGCCGAGCAGGCCGTCGCGCAGACCATCGGCAACCTCCGCCTCGCGGAGCAGGACTACAACGAGGACGTCGCCGCCGTCCAGGAGTGGGGCCAGAAGGCCGTCGCGGCCTCCGCGCAGGCCGACCGGTACCGGCAGCAGGGCGACAGCGCCAACGCCGACAAGTTCGACAACCTCGCCAAGATCGCGCTCGGCAAGCAGATCTCCGCCGAGGGCGAGGTCCGTCAGGCGGAGCCGCTCATCGCCTCGCAGCGCGACTCGGTGGAGAAGCTCAAGTCCGGGCTCGCGATGATGAAGGACAAGCTCGGCGAGCTGAGGTCCAAGCGCGACTCGCTCGTCGCCCGGCAGAAGAGCGCGCAGGCGCAGCAGACCGTCCAGGGCGCGATCAGCTCGATCAACGTGCTCGACCCGACGAGCGAGATCTCCCGCTACGAGGAGATCGTGCGCCGCGAGGAGGCGCAGGCACTCGGCCAGGCCGAGGTCGCGGCGTCGAGCATCGACTCGCAGTTCGCCGAGCTGGAGACCTCCGGCGAGGCCGTCGAGATCGAGGCCCGGCTCGCCGCCCTCAAGCAGGGCTCGTCCCCCGCGCCGCAGGTGTCGCCCACCCAGGTCACCCCCGCGATCGAGTCGGGCACGACGACCCAGGACGCCCCGACCTCCGACTGGTGACGCGGGTCAGGCCGGGACGCGCTGCCTGACGGTCGCGCGGACCTCGGCGACGAAGGCCTCGGCGAGGCGACGGCCGCCGTCGAGGATCGCGGGGGCGTGCTCGTCGAACCCGGCCAGGGCGGCCGCGGTGTCGACGTCGTCGAACGCGCCGCACCACGCCTCGAAGCCCGCTCGCGTCGCCTCGGGGTGGAACTGCACGCCGAGCGCCGAGCCGAGCCGGAACGCCTGGTACGGGTACATGTTGGACGACCCGAGCCAGACGGCGCCCGGGGGCAGGTCGACGATCGCGTCGGCGTGCATGCTCGTCACGTGCCGCACCGGCTCCTCCCCGGCGGCGAGCGCCGAGAGCACGGGGTCGGTCTCGGCGTCGGCGCGCCAGAAGACGCGGGTCGCGCCGGCCTCGCGCCCCGGGGGCGCGGCGACCTGGACCTGGCCACCGCCGGCGACGGCGAGGAGCTGGGCCCCGAGGCAGATGCCGAGCGTCGGGACGCCGGTCGTCGCGGCGGCGAGCAGGGTCTCGCGCAGCGCGGGCAGCCAGGGGGCGCGCTCGTCGTCGTGCGCGGACATGTGTCCGCCGAGCACGACGAGGCCGTCCCCGACCTCGTCCGCCGCGGGGATCGCGTCGCCGTCGTCCGCGCGCACGACCCGCAGGTCGGCGGCGAGCTGGTCGGCGTAGGCGTCGAGCGTGACGTCCGGAGAGTTCTGGACGACCGTGAGCCGGACGGTTCCGGTTGCGGCCGTGGCGTCGGTGTCGTACATGGTCACGAGGTCCGACGGTACCCACTCCGGGGTACGTCGACGCAAACTCCCACGTCGTGGACATGGCAGGCGACCGCCACGCGGATAGGCTGACCAGCATGTCCGACCTCCAGACCTCCGACGGCCGAGCCCTGACGACGCCGCGCCGCACCTACCTCGTCGTCGACGGCGAGAACATCGACGCGACGCTCGGCATGAACGTCCTCGGGCACCGTCCCGCGCCCGAGGAGCGGCCACGGTGGGACCGCATCGTCGAGTTCGCGCGGCAGGCCTGGGGCCAGGACGTGACGCCGCTGTTCTTCCTCAACGCGTCGTCGGGCCAGATGCCGATGTCGTTCGTGCAGGCGCTCCTCGCGATGGGCTACCGGCCGATCCCGCTCGCCGGTTCGGGCAGCGAGAAGGTCGTGGACATCGGTATCCAGCGGATGCTCGACGCGATCGTCGACCAGCCCGGCGACGTGCTGCTCGCGAGCCATGACGGGGACTTCCTGCCGCAGGTCGAGACGCTGCTCGACGACCCGGACCGCCGCGTGGGCGTCCTCGCGTTCCGCGAGTTCGTCAACGTGCGGCTCACGGAGCTCACGGGGCGCGGGCTCGAGGTGTTCGACCTCGAGGACCACGCGGGGGCGTTCACGACCGTCCTGCCGCGCGTGCGGATCATCCCGCTCGAGGAGTTCGACCCGCTGCGCTACCTCTGACGCCCGCTGCCGCGAGCGCCGCCGCTCAGGCGTGGAGCTCGCGGTACAGCGGCGTGGGGAAGGACGCCGTCACGCCGTCGCCGCCGAGGAGCGTCGCGATGCGCTCGGCCTCCGCGGTGACGGCACGCTCGGCGTCCGAACCCACGTCCTCGAGCAGGCGGAACGCGGGCTCCCCGCCCGGGCGGACGGCCCAGGCGCCGACGATCCGACCCTCCCACCAGACGGTCGCGCCGGCGTTGCCGATCGTGTCGAAGATCGCGGCCTTGTGCGGTCCGAGGTACCAGTCGCGCGCGGCCCAGCCCATCGTCGTCGGGTCGAGCGACGGCAGGAGCGCGACGCTCCCCTCCAGCCGCGACTCCGCGACGCCGGGCAGGTCCGTCCCGACGAGCATGACGCCGGGCTGCGGGGCCGGGTCGTCCGGCGCGCCGGTCTCGACCTCCACGTCGACGACGTCGAGCCGCGCGAGCGCGGCTCGCGTGTCCCGCTGGTTCCAGCCCGTCCACCAGGCGAGGTCCTTGATCGTCGCCGGGCCGAACACCTCGAGCCACGAGCGGGCCAGGGCCGCACGCGCCGCGGGCTCGTCGAGCTCCGGGATGCCGCCCGGGAACCAGTCCTCGACCGGGTACCAGACGTGCCGGTTGGACGACCACGACCCGCGGGGCTCTCCCCGCACGACCGCGCCCTCCGCGGAGAGCAGCGCCGTGAGCTGGGACGTCATGGTGCGGCGCACGTCCCACGTCTTGGCGGTGGTGGGCAGGAACGCGGTCCGCAGCAGCGGCGCCGCCCTGGACAGGCTCGCGCCGTCGAGCGGCCCGTGCTCCGCCAACGCGGCGTGCACCTGCTCCTCGACCGCGGCGAGGAAGGTCGCCGCGTCGCCGACGGGAGGGTCCGTGGGCAACGTCGCGAGCTCCTTGAGCAGGCGCGCCCGCAGGCGCCGCGCGACGGCGAGCGCCGCGGCGGCGTGCACGACGGGCACGGTCTCGCGCCGCACGACGAACATCGTGCGCCGCATGGCGAGCACCTTGACCAGGGTGCGCCGTCGGAACACGGCCTCCCGGACGTCGTCGAGCACGAGCCCGGGAACCCGCGCGAGGACGGAGAGGTAGACGCTCGGGGCGTCGGTGGCGTGCAGAGCGAGCAGCCGGTCGACGACGTCGTCGGGGGTGCGCGCGGCCGGGCGGCCCGGGAGGTCCGTCGCGAGCGCGAGCTGCTGCGCGACGAGCCGTCGTCGCCTCTGGTCCACGGTGATCCGCACGTCCGCCATCCTGCCCGACACCACCCACCCCCACCGCGGCGACGCCGCCTCGCCAGGTGCCGACGGTGGAGCCCGTTCCCAGGCGACTCCCAGACCTCGGGAGGACACTGGAGGCATGAGCACCACGCCTGAGGCACGCCTCGTCGTCGTCGACGACGAGCCGAACATCCGCGAGCTGCTGGCCACGTCCCTGCGGTTCGCCGGGTTCGAGGTCCACGCCGCCGCGGACGGGCAGAGCGCCCTGCGGCTCGTGCGCGACGTCGAGCCCGACCTCGTCGTGCTCGACGTGATGCTCCCGGACATGGACGGTTTCACCGTCACGCGCCGCCTGCGGGAGAAGGGGCAGCACACGCCCGTCGTCTTCCTCACCGCGAAGGACGACACGCGCGACAAGATCACGGGCCTCACCGTGGGCGGCGACGACTACGTGACGAAGCCGTTCAGCCTGGAGGAGGTCGTCGCCCGCATCCGCGCGGTCCTGCGTCGCACGCACGCCGAGCCCGTCGAGGACGCGGTGCTGCGCTTCGCGGACCTCGAGATGGACGAGGACTCGCACGAGGTCCGCCGCGCGGGGATCGATGTCGACCTCTCCCCGACGGAGTTCAAGCTCCTGCGGTACCTCATGCTCAACGCGGGCCGCGTGCTGTCCAAGGCGCAAATCCTCGACCACGTGTGGCAGTACGACTGGGGCGGCGACGCGAACATCGTCGAGTCGTACATCTCCTACCTGCGCCGCAAGATCGACAACCTCACGGTGGTGGGCTACCTGCTGCGCCAGCCGCCGACGACCTCATGACGTCCGGCCCCGACCGCACGACGACGGGGTCCCGACCGGTCCCACCGCCCCCTCCCCCGACCCCCGGGTCGCGCACGACCCCCGCCGACCCCACGCCGTCGGGCACGGGCCACGACCCCGAGGCAGGGGCTCCCCTCTCGCCCGGCGAGGGCGTCCCGACGGCGGGTCGCCCCTTCGGCCGTCCCGTCCCCACCGAGGGTTGGGGCTGGTTCGCGCGCGTGCCGCTCCGCGCCCGGCTCGTCGCGATCACGGTGCTCCTGCTGGCCGCCGGGCTCGGGCTGGCGTCGGTCGTCACGACGACGGTCGTGTCGAGCTTCCTCGTCGGTCAGGTCGACTCCCAGCTCGAGCGTTCGGCCGAGGACGTGGCGAGCTCGACGATCCGACAGGCTCCTGCGGCGACCTCGCTGCCGAGCGACTACTACGTGCTGGTGCGCGACCTCGACGGGAACAGCTCGTCGCTGGGCTGGCCCCAGACGACCTCGCGCTACGGCACCCCCGACATCCCGGCGATGTCGAACCCCGAGGTCGCCGACGCGGTCGGGACGCAGTTCACCGTCGACTCCGTGGGCGGCACCGATCCCGCCGAGTGGCGTGTCACGCCGTTCTTCTTCTACGACAGGTTCAGCGGCGAGCTCGGCGGTACCGCGTTCGTCGCGCTCCCGCTCACGGGCATCCACGAGACGGTCAAGGTGCTGGGGCGCGCGCTCGCGCTCTCGGCGCTGGGGATCGCCCTCGTCGGCGGCGCCGTCGCCTACCTGGCGGTGCACCGCGCGCTGCGCCCGCTGCGCGAGATCGAGGAGACGGCGGCGGACATCGCGGCGGGCGACCTGTCCCGGCGCGTGCGCCCCGCACCGCCGACGACCGAGGTCGGCTCGCTCGCGGCCTCGCTCAACGTCATGCTCTCCCAGATCGAGGAGGCCTTCGCGGTCCAGGAGGCGTCGGAGGAACGGATGCGACGGTTCGTGTCCGACGCGAGCCACGAGCTGCGCACCCCGCTCGCGACGATCCGCGGCTACGGCGAGCTGTACCGGATGGGCGCGCTCGACACGCCGGACAAGGTCGACGACACGATGGGCCGCATCGAGGACTCGGCGACCCGCATGGGCACGCTCGTGAACGACCTCCTCGCGCTCGCGCGCATGGACGAGGGGCGCCCGCTGCGGCACGAGCCCGTGGACCTCGTGTCGCTCGCGCGCGACTCCGCGCAGGACCTGCACGCGCTCGACCCGTCGCGTGACGTCCGGCTGGTGGGCCTGTCCCCCGGTGCGAACGCACCTGCGGCGCTGCGCGTCGTGGGCGACGAGGACCGGCTGCGGCAGGTGCTGGCCAACCTCGTCGGCAACGTCGCGCGCCACACGCCCGCGGGGACGCCGGTCGAGATCGCGCTGGGCGCCGAGCGGCCGACGGCGCCGACGAACGAGGCGAAGGACGTCCCCGGCGACGGCACGGTCGCCGTGCTCGAGGTCCGGGACCACGGGCCGGGCGTCCCCGGGGAGCAGCGCGGGCGGGTGTTCGAGCGGTTCTACCGCGCGGACTCCTCGCGCAACCGCGCGTCGGGCGGCTCGGGCCTGGGCCTCGCCATCGTCGCCGCGATCGTGGGTGCGCACCGGGGTCGCGTGTCGGTGAGCGAGACGAGGGGGGGCGGCCTCACCGTGCGCGTCGACCTCCCGCTCGCCTCCTGACGGGCCCCACCCCGCCCCACCTGCGCGTCTGCACGGGCATCGCCCGGTGCTCCCGCACGGCCCGACCGTGCCGGCCCCACCGACCTCCGAGTGCGGCTACGATGGCGGGTCGTCGCGCGAGACCTAGGCTGGTGGTGAGGCCACGCGGCGACGTGGGGCCTCCGCGTCGGGCACAGTGCCCGGCGGCGACCACCACCGTCATCTCCTCGTCCGTCGAAGAAGGCTGAAGTTCATGGGCGTCAACAGCGCCGACGCACCGCAGTGGTTCCTCTCCTCGTTCGTCCGCAGCGCCCGTGGCGCCGGGGCGACCGCCCCGGACGGCGAGATCCGCGCCGTCGGGCAGGGGCTGCTCGACCGCTGGGACCAGCCGGACCGCCACTTCCACAACCTGCGACACCTCGCCGACGTGCTGGGGCGGGTCGACGAGCTCTCCCAGGAGACGCACGACCCCGACCTCGTGCGCCTCGCCGCCTGGTACCACGGCGCGATCTTCGACGCGAAGGGCCGGGCGACGTACGCGAACAAGGGCGGTGAGGACGAGTCGGCAAGCGCCGCGCTCGCTGACACGGAGCTCACGTCGCTCGGGGTCCCGGAGCGGGCCGTCCGCCGCGTCGCGCACCTCGTCAACGCGCTCGTGCGGCACGCTCCCGACACGTCGGACTTCGACTGCGCGGTGCTGTGCGACGCCGACCTGGCGATGCTCGCGGCCGAGCCGCAGCGCTACAAGGAGTACCTCAAGGACGTGCGCGACGAGTACGCGCACATCCCGAAGCCCGACTACGTGCGGGCCCGCATCGCGATCCTCACGAAGCTGCTCGACCGCCGCTCGCTCTTCTCCAGCCCGCTCGGCGCGGCCTGGGAAGAGCCGGCGCGACAGAATCTCGACGCAGAGCTCCAGCGGCTGCGCAAGGAGCAGCTCAAGCTGGCAGAGGCGTCGGCGCCGTCCACAGGCCCCACGTCCTGAACCGTCGTCCACAGGGCCGACGCCCCATCCCGGGGCGACGGCGGTCGTCCGTCTAGCGTCGTCGTCGCACCGGCAACCGCCGCGTGCGGGACGGCCCGCGGGCCGACGGGACGACGGAGGACGACATGAGCCGGTACGAGGTCGACAGCGCACGGGTCGCCCAGGCGAGCGCGGCGGTGAACGGGTCGGTCACGGCGATCCGGGCGGA
>JAQSXO010000557.1 GCA_029256625.1 Cellulosimicrobium sp.
GTCTCGGGGCTGTAGTACTTCAGCGCGCGAGCGACCTTGGTCTGCTTTGCCTTCTGACGGCCGCGGCCCATGGCTCCGACCCCCTCAACGTAGAAGCGGGGCGGCTACGTACTCAGACGTGCGGCCCCGGGGTGTAGTTTCGTCTGTTCAGGGTCCAACGGTACATGCTCAGGGCCTATTCCATCCACTCGGAAGAGCGTGCCGGGCCGCGGACGTGCCTACCGTCACACAGTCTCCACGTGCGGGGCGTCGCGGCGTACCGGTCGGGGCCCTGAGGACTGCGGCCCCGCAGGTCTCGTAAGCCGCACGAGCGCCTATCCGGCCGTTCCGGCCATAGAGCGCCTAATTCACCCGTCCGTCAAGTCGCCCGAAATCCGCATGCTGCGACAATGGAGGGTACTGGCGTCGTGCTGTCGTCGTGATCCGGGGTATCTGCCGGACCAGCGCGTACCAGGAGGAGGTGTCGTGATGTCCATGCACGGAGAGTCCGAGGTTCTGCTCACGCCCGCCGAGGTCGCCAGCCTGTTCCGCGTCGACCCCAAGACGGTCACCCGCTGGGCGAAGGCGGGCAAGCTCTCGTCGATCCGTACGCTCGGCGGGCACCGCCGATACCGCGAGTCCGAGGTGCGGGCGCTGCTCGGCGCCGCCAGCGAGCCCGCGGAGGGCACCGACAAGTCCTGAGCCGACCGCGCGCCGCGCCGCCGGCACGGCGGGCGCGACGGATCGGCAGGGCGCGAGGACGAGCCCCGGCGTGGACCCGGAAGAGTGCTCGTCCGAGAGGCTACGAGCGCCGGCGCAGGACCGCCGCCGTGACGAGTGCGACGCCGGCCACGACGGCACCCAGGAGCAGCTTGACGTTGCGCGACCGGTCGGGGTCCTCCTCCGGCAACCCGCCCCCGGTGAGGAACGCACCCGTGTCCGAGGCCGCCTGCTTCGCCTGCTGGGCCGCCGCCTTCGCCTGGACACGCGGGTCCAGGCGGGTCGTGAGCTCGTCGATGGTCCCCGCGAGCTCGGCGCGCGTGCGCGCGATCTCGTCCTCGATCTGGGACTGGGACAGCGGGGGCACCGGGGCCCCGTCGGTTCCGCTCACGGGCGCAGTCCTTCCTTGATGGTGGCCACGTCTTCCTTGATGCTGTCGACCGCTCCGGTCGGGGTCGGCGGGACGCCGCGCTGGAGCTGCTTGACGCCGACGAACGCGAGCGTACCGGCGACGAGCACGAGGACGAGGCCGACGATCAGCGCGGCGAGCCACAGCGGCAGCCTTCGTGGTGAGCTCGGCCTTCGCGAGCGCGATCTCGGAGCGGACGAGGCGCGTCGCCTGCTCGGACAAGCGCTCCACGAGCTGTCCGACCGTCGGCTTCTGCTCCTCGGGCGGGATGCGCCCGTCGATCCAGTCGCTCATCTCTCCGCCTTTCCGCAGGTGACCCCACCACTCAACCGGCACCCGGGGCGGCGCGCAACTTCCCGCGGGCCGGTGCCGGACGTGGAGGGCGAGCCGCGTGACGTCGTCGGCGAGATGCAGAAGACCCCCGCCCGGGTCCCGGGCGAGGGTCTCTTCGGTGGCTCCGACCGGCGTCGATCCGGTGACCTTTCGATTTTCAGTCGAACGCTCTACCAACTGAGCTACAGAGCCATGGGGGAAGAGCCCGGCCGGCCGATGCCGACCGGGCTCTTCGCCTCACGCGACCCTGACGGGACTTGAACCCGCGACCTCCGCCGTGACAGGGCGGCGCGCTAACCAACTGCGCTACAGGGCCTTGCTGTTCTTCGCGAGACACACCCTAGCACCAGGGAACCCGGTGATTTTCACCAGTGGACCTGGTGGTGTGGTGGCCCGCTTTCGAACCGAGAGGATCGTACCGTACCGGTGAGCCGATCCGTAAATCCGCTGGTGACCACCGGTCCCGACGCGGTCGCGCGTACCCCCAACGGGATTCGAACCCGTGCTACCGCCGTGAAAGGGCGGGGTCCTAGGCCGCTAGACGATGGGGGCTCAGGAACGTCGGCCAGTGTACAGCGGCGCGACCGCGACCTCCTGGTCGGCCGCTCCGTCCGGCCAGGCACCGCGCGCGGGGGAGGATGGTCGCGTGGTGGAGATGACGCGGGCCGAGTTCGAGGACGCCGTGCGGGACGGGCTGGACCTCGTCCCCGAGGACCTCGCGGCGCAGATGGACAACGTCGTGGTGCTGGTCGAGGACGACGCGCCCGCCGACGACCCCGACCTGCTGGGGCTGTACGAGGGCGTCCCCCTCACGGAGCGGGACCACATGTGGGCGGCGGGGGCGCTGCCCGACCGCATCACGATCTTCCGCAACCCGACGCTCGCGATCTGCGAGACGCGCGAGGACGTGGTCGAGGAGGTGGCGGTGACGGTCGTCCACGAGATCGCGCACCACTTCGGCATCGACGACGACCGGCTGCACGAGCTCGGCTGGGACTGAGCCCGGGCGGCGCGCGGGTGCCGCTCGCTACGATCGGCTGGTGACGACGAGCGCCGCGAGCGACCCCCGGCACGGCGGTGCGCACGACCACGAGGCCGTCGCGCGCCTCCTCCACGCGCTCGCGGACCCGAGCCGGCTCGCGATCGTGCACCTGCTCACGGGGGCCGAGCGGCGCGTCGTCGATCTCACGCGCGAGCTCGGGCTCGCCCAGTCGACGGTCTCCGCGCACCTGACGACCTTGCGCGACGTGGGCGTCGTCGCCGTGCGGCGCGAGGGGCGGTCGTCCTGGTACCGCCTCGTGCGGCCCGAGGTGGCGCACCTCCTCGCCGATGCCGAGCACGTCGCGCTCGCTCCCTGATCGCCACCTCTCCCCGGGCGTCTCGGCGGGTGCCGACGCACGCCGGAGCCGGGCTGGTATTCATCGTTGATCACCGATAACATCGTTGATTAACGATGGATAGGAGGGGTGATGGGAGCCGGTCACGACCACGGTGCGGGGGACCCCGCCGCGCCCGACCACCGCGCACGGCTCGCGGTCGCGTTCGGGATCACCGCGACGATCCTCGTCGCGCAGGCCGTCGGGGCGGTCCTCACGGGGAGCCTCGCGCTCCTCACGGACACGGCGCACATGCTCACCGACGCGACGGGGCTGGCCGTGGCGCTCGTCGCCGCGTCGCTCGTGCTCCGGCCGGCGACCAAGCGCCGCAC
>JAQSXO010000095.1 GCA_029256625.1 Cellulosimicrobium sp.
CGAGGGCACCATGCGCGCACTCGTGCAGGCCGACCTCGCCCGCGGCGCCCGCGTGCGCGGCCAGTACACGCGCGAGCTCATCACCACCGGCCCGACCCCGCCCCTGACCGCCTACGGGCCCGGGGACTACGTCAAGGCCGCCGGCGCCACGCGCGAGCTCGAGCGGCTGCGCGTGCGACAGGTCACCCTCTCCAAGGGCTCGAACGGCGTCACGGGGTCCGTCGTGCTCAACGACCGCGTCCTCGAGGCCGAGCTGCGGCGCTCGCGGCGGATCTCCGGCATCGTCGGCGGCGCGTCGTCCGACGGCGGGTCCGGTGCCCGCCCGAGCACGCCCGGGCCGGACCGGCGCACCCCGCAGACCCCTGCCGGGCTCGTCGCCGACTCCGACGCCTACATCGACGGCAACGGCATGCCGCGCGCCGCCGTGACGGCCTCGTGGGCGCCCGTGACGCACGCGACGGACGGAACGGTGCTCGAGGGCGTCTCTTACATCCTGTGGGGCCGTCCTGCGGTCTCTGGGGGTGTGTGGCGCTCGCTGCTCACCGCCGACGCGACGACGGTCTCGACGTCGCCGTTCGACGTCGGCTCGTCGTGGCAGTTCCGGGTGCAGGCCGTCTCGCAGGGCGGCGTCGCCTCGGGGTTCTCCGACGCGGTCACGGTCGCGATGGAGGACGACACGACGCCGCCGCCACCACCGTCGGCGCCGATCCTGACCTCGAAGCTCGGCACGGTCACCGTGACGTGGGACGGCCTCACCGAGACCGGTACGGCCATGCCGCACGACTTCGAGCGGGTCGAGGTGCGCATCGGCGTGCCCGGCACACCAGGACCCGTGATCGGGACGCTGCGCACGACGTCGGGCTCGGAGTTCCTCGTCGCGACGGGCATGCCTCCGGACGACCCGGTCACGTTCGAGTTCCAGGCGATCGACCGGTCCGGGAACGCGTCGGCCTGGTCGGAGATCTCGACGATCACGCCGGTGCGGATCGCCGGGCCCGACCTCGAGGCCAACTCGGTGACGACGAACGAGCTCGTCGCCGGGTCGGTGACCGGCGTGATCCTGCACGGCGACGCCGTCAACGGCAAGACGATCACCGGCGCGCTCATCCGCACCGCGGCGTCGGGCACCCGCACCGAGATGTCCGCGTCCGGTGTGCGCACGTTCGACGCAAGCGGGAACGTGGTCGCCAGGCTAGGGGGCAACGCGAACGGTGCGCTGCAGGTCTTCCACGACACCGGGCAGTCCGCGATCTACGTCGGCCCGCTCACCGGCGGCGCGAAGGGCGTGCGCGTAGCCGAGCCCGACGGGACCACCCTGTTCAACGCATGGGCGGACGCGGCGGGTGCGGGGCAGTTCCTCGCGCTCGCGGACGCGGTGCAGCTCACGGCGAGGACGGATCACCTCAAGCTGTCCTCGCAGATGACGAACGGGTACGTGCAGATCAACTCCGGCCTGCAGTACTTCGCCGCGCCGTCGTCGACGTTCGCGGCGAACACCGGGATCTCGAGCTCGCCGTTCAACGTGTTCTACAAGCTCACGTCCTCGCGGCGCTCGAAGGTCGCGATCGAGGATCTCGACACCGACCTCGCGCGCCGGCTGTTCGACGTGCCGGTGCGCACGTGGTTCGACCGCACGCAGGTCGAGGCTCACGCGGCCGCGCTCGAGGCGACCGCCTCGGGTGTCCTGTCGCCCGAGACCGTCGAGCTCGCGCAGACCGCCGCCGAGTGGGGTGCGCCGCTGCGGCGCGTCCCGGGCGTGGTGGCCGAGGAGGTCGAGGCCGCCGGGCTCGAGGGCTTCGTGACCTACGAGCCCGACCCCGACAGCCCCGATCGGCAGCGCACGTCGGGCGTCATGTACGACCGCATGTGGACCCTGCTCATCCCGCTCGTGCGCGAGCAGGACGAACGGATCCGCGACCTCACCGAAACCGTCGACGAGCAGGCCCGCCAGCTCGAGGCGCTCGCGGCCCGGCTCGACGCGCTCGAGGCGGCCGCCACCACGAGAACGGAGATCCGCGAGTGATCGAGCTCTACGTCGCGCTGCCCTCGGCCCTCGCCCTGGCGCTCGGGGCCGTCCTGACCTACAGGGCGGCGACGACGACCTCGCGGCACTCGCGCATCGCGAAGCTCGAGCGGCGTCAGGACGTCCTCGAGTACCGCAACCGTCGGCTGTGGACGTACTGCCGGCAGCTGATCGATCACATCTACCGCCGGCAGGGCCCGCCCCCGCCGGCCTGGCCCGACGACCTCGACGACGTCGAGGACGAGAAGGCCTGACCCACCCGACCCGAGCCCCGGACGCCTCCCGCGTCCGGGGCTTCGTCATGCCCAGGGAGGCACCCGTGAGCACGTACCTCGAGACCCACCCGCAACGCGTCGCGCAGTTCGGCCGCGTGCGCCGCAACGGCGCGACCCCGTCCGGCGTGTGCCTCGTGCACACCGCGGAGAACGCGCCCGACCTGATCGGCCCGGACGACGGCGCCGAGAACGTCGCCGCGTGGATCACGCGCCGCACGGACTACGGGTCCTACCACGACCTGGTCGACTCCGACTCGATCGAGCGCATGGCCCCGTACTCCGCCGAGACGTGGCACGACACAGGGACGAACAACCACAGCTACGGCGTGAGCGCCGCGGTGCGCGCGCACGAGTGGCACCTGCTCCCGCCCGAGCGCCGCGCCGCCGTCGTGCGGAACATGGCCCAGGCCGCGGCCGGGTACGCGACGTGGCTGCACTCGACATCGGGCATCGTCGTGCCGGCCCGCCGGATCACGCGCGCCGAGTCGCGCGCGAAGGTGCCCGGCTTCCTCGGGCACGGCGAGTCCGACCCCGGCCGGCGCAGCGACCCGGGCACCGCGTTCGACTGGGACCTGTTCCTGAGCCACTACGCGGCCGTCATGGGCGGCGCGCCCGTGCGCCCGACCCCGACGTCGCCCGCGCCGGCGACCGGCCTGCTCGCCGTCGACGGGTGGCTCGGCCCGGCCACGATCCGCGAGTGGCAGGCCGACGTCGGCACCGAGGTCGACGGCGTGATCTCGACCGGGCGCGGCGGCTCGCAGCTCGTGCGCCGCGTGCAGGAGATCGTGCGCGACGCCGGGTGTCGCGGGTACGACGGCCGCGCGATCGTCGTCGACGGGTTCGGGATCACCTCGAACGTCAAGGGCCGCACGCCCAAGACGCACACCACGCACGCGCTGCAGCAGTACCTCGGCAGCCAGGCGCGCGACGGCTACCTGTCCGCCCCGTCCTCCGGCGTGTGCGACCTGCAGCGCCGCCTCAACGCCGGCCGCTTCCGCCGGTGACCGCCCGACGTCGACGCGCCGCACGCATCGTGCGGCGCGTCGCCGCGGCCGCCGCCGTCGCGGCCGCGGCCCTCACCCTCGGCGTCGCGCTCTCGCTCGTCGTCGTCCACGTGTTCGTCCTCGAGCCCCTGCGGGTGCTCGCCCGTCTGATCGGAGCCACACCGTGACCACCACCCCGACCAGCCGCCTCGCGCTGATCCTCACCCTCGCGTTCTGGCGCGCCGCCGGCATCCGCGCGCTGCGCACCGCGCTCGTCGCCGCGGCGCCGCTCCTGCTCCCGCTCGTCGGCGGCGACTGGGCCGACGTCGCGCAGGCCGCCGGCGCGATCGCGCTCGTCGCCGTCCTGTCCCTCGCGACCTCGCTCTGGTCGCTGCCCGAGCTCGGCGCCGGCCGCGGCCCGTGGGCCGCCGTCCTCGACCGCACGGCGCGCACGTTCGGGCAGACCCTCGCCGCCTCCCTCGCCACCGCGACCCTGTGGTCCGACGTCGACTGGCCCCTCGTCCTCGTCCAGGCGCTCGCGGCCGCGCTCACCACCCTCGTCCTCGCGGCCGCCGAGGAGCTGCCCGAGACGATCCCCGTCGTCGAGCCGGACGACGCCGGCGTGCACGACATCACGTCGCTGACGCCCAACGAGCGGGCCCTCGTCGACGACTACCGCGCGCTCGAGGCACGCGACGGGCGCGCGGCCGTCGACGACCCGGCGGCCGAGGGCTTCTGATGGCCGCGCCGATCCTGCGGCACTTCGCGCACGCCCACCTGCCCGAGGGCATCCTGCGGGACACGTCCGAGGAGTTCGGCGTGCTGGCACGCAAGGTGGACAACTCGCTGCCCGACGGCGCCGAGAAGTCCGTCGCGCTGCGCAAGCTGCTCGAGGCCAAGGACGCCGCGGTGCGCGCCGCGCTCGACATCCGCCCCAACCAGGACTGAGGAGGTCCACCCATGAAGCGAGAGACTGCCGGGATCCGCGGCCGCGTCGTCGCCGAGCTGTACGGCCCGGACGGCACGCTGCGCGCGCGCTGCGAGACCCACAACCTCGTGACCGCGGTCGGCGATCAGTTCTACGCCGGTCGCGCCGTCCTGTCCGCCGGCCTGCCCGCGCAGGTGACCGGGTTCCGGCTCGGCACCGGCTCGACCGCACCGGCCAAGTCCGGCGCGGGCGCGGCGCTCGCGGCGTACCTCGCCGGGAGCAACAAGGCGCCCGACGCCGGCTATCCGACCGCGGCCGCCGGCGTCGCGACCTGGCGGCGCACGTTCGGCCCGGGTGAGGGCACGTCGGCGACCCCGATCACCGAGGCCGTGCTCGTCACGGACTCGATCGCGTCGGACACGACGTCGGCGGCCGCGGCGACGATCGCGCGCGCCCTGATCACCGGGATCGCGTCCAAGGGCGCCGAGGACACGCTCGTCGTGACGTGGGCGCACGAGCTCGTCGGCGCCTGACCTGAGAGGAGCCGAGCATGCCTCGTCGTCTCGTCTACACCGGCTCGGGCACCTACGTCCCGCCCGACGGCGTCACGACGGTCGACGTCGTCGTGGTCGGTGGCGGCGCCGGTGCGGGCGCCGCGGGGTCGTCCGGCGCCGGCGGCTCGGGCGGCCAGGTCCGCTACGAGACCGCCGTCGCCGTCACCCCGGGCGTCCCGGTCACGATCACCGTCGGGGCCGGCGGCGCAGGCCGCACGGCCGCGACCGCTCCCGGCACCGGCACCGGCGGGTCACCGTCCGCGTTCGGGACGATCGAGGCGATCGGCGGCGGCGCGGGCGCGGGCGGCGGCGCGAGCACCCCGACCCAGGGTGCCTACGGCGGCGGCGGGCAGGCCGCGACGTCGGGGTCCTACGACGGCGCCGTCGGGCTCGTCGCGTACCGCGGTGGCAACGGCGCGAACAACCAGGAGGCCGGGGCGACGCGCGCGGCGGCGGGTGGCGGTGGCGGCGCGGGCGGACCCGGTGGCGACGCGTCCGCGCTCGCCCCCGGCGGCAACCCGGGAACCGTCAACGGCGGCGCCGGCGGCCCGGGCCTAGACCTGTCCGCGATCGTCGGTGACGACGTCGGCGAGGCCGGGTGGTTCGGCGCCGGCGGCGGTGGCGGCACCCAGCACTCGGCGACCGTCACGAGCACGTCCGGCATGGGCGGGCAGGGCGGCGGCGGGGACGGTGCCGGCGGCGCCTCGACGAGCCCCGGCGAGAACGGCACCCCGGGCACCGGGGGTGGAGGCGGCGGGGGCGGCGGGTCCTCGCCCGACGCCGTCACGACCGGCGGCGGCGACGGCGGCTCGGGGATCGTCATCGTCCTCGACGACCCACCCGCCCCGCCCACCAGCGTCGAGCTCGCGGACGACGTCGCCCTGACGGACACCCTCACCGCGTCCGCCGTCCGTCCGCGCGGCCTGTCCGACCCCGTGGCGCTCGCGGACGACGTGTCCGTGTCCGCTGTCCGTCCGCGAACCCGGACGGACACCCTCGCGGTCACGGACACGCTCACGGCCTCGCTCGCGCGCGTGCTCGCCGTCGACCTGGTCGACGCGCTCGCCCTCGCGGACGACCTGGCCGTGACGGGCGGGGTCGTCCACCAGGTGCAGGACACCGTCATCGCGACGGACGTCCTGACGACGGCGCTCGCGGCCTCCCGGACGTCCGCGGACACCGTGGCCGTCGCGGACACCGTGACGGCCGTCCTCGTGCGCGAGCTCGTCGTCGAGCTGGTCGACGCGATCGGCGCGAGCGACACCCTCGCGACGTCGGGCGCGCCACCCCCGGACGACTTCGAGCTCGTGCTCGGCCCGGGCCCGACCGGCTCACCGTTCACCGTCGGCGCCCCGGCCGGGCACCCCTTCACCGTCTCGACTCCCCGGAGGTAGCGCATGGACATCGACCGCCGCGGCTGCGAGTGGGCCTGGTGGCCCGTCGTGGACGCACCCGCCGGCGCCCTCGAGGTGAGGTTCGACACCGGGACGGCGTGGCTCCCGCTCGAGCGGGTCGCGGACAGGGTGCGCGTGCTCGTCGCCGGGCCCGACGTCGAGGGCGCGCCGCCCGCCGGCGCCGCGCTCCTCGTGCTCGGGCACAACGTCGCGAGCGTGCGCGTCGCGGCCGCGCCCGAGATCCTCGTCCGCCAGGCGGGCACCGTCACCGTCTACTGACCGCCCACGCACGCGAACGCGCCCCCGTCCTCCCTCGGGAGGGCGGGGGCGCGCTTCGTCGTTCTCAGGCGCTCACGGCGGCCGCCTGCACGACCCAGGTCTTGCCGACCTTCGTGCCGGGCAGAGTGCCCGCCTCGAGGCGCTGCAGCACGGCCTGACGGCTCACGTCGAGCCGCTCGGCGGCCTCGGTCACCGACACGAGCTCGGGCATCGGGGCGAGCCCGTTGCGCTCGTCGAACTCGGCCGTGGGCAGTACCTCGAGCACGAGCACCGCGGCGCCGTCGAGCACGGCGGCGCTCGCGGCCTCGGCGATCGCGAGCGCGGTCGTCGCGGCCTGGCGCAGCGTCTCGGCGGGCAGGGTGATCGTGGCCTCGACCCAGCCGCGCTCGCTGCGCGACGTCGCGGGGTGGTAGTCGACGAGCTCGTCGACCAGGTCGTCGTCGTCGGTGGTCCGGGTGGCCCACTCGATCCGGGCGGTGTACTCGGTCATCGTCGGTCCTCTCGTGTCGTGGGGGCTGATGGGAGTCCCGGGGGCGGGAGGCACTTTCGCGGCCACCCGACCCCGGTCCGCTACCGCCTCGGCGGCCAGCGGAACCCGCGACGCTTGAGCGGGGCGAGCGCGTTGAGAACGCTGCGCTTGTCGCTCGGCGTGCCCGAGAAGGTCGTGACCTTCTCGCCGTCGCGGGTGTAGACCTCGGCGTGACCCTTGCGGTTGATCACGACCGTGTAACCGGCCTTCGTGATCGCCGCGAGGATCTTCTTGAGGTCCTTATCCATCATCTCCACCTCCCTTCCTTGTTGACAAGATGAGTCTACAGCACGCCTTGCCAATTGACAAGGCGAGGGGAGGGGGCGGCTAGATCGCGAGCAGGATGGGCGCGGCGTCCGTGTCCGGTGTCCGGGTGTCCGCGCGTCGTGCGCGAGCCTCGGTGACGATGGGGCACACGACAGTGCGGCCGAGGCCGAGCTCGTCGGCGATCGCGCGCCCGGACATGTCCGTCGTCAGCGCGAGACGGACGATCTCCTCGCGGTGCTCGGCAACGCGTCCGCGCGGCGCCGTCCGCGTCCGTCCGGCGTCCGGTGCCGCGTGCAGGCGGGGCGCGCGCTCGACGACGAGCGCGATCGGCGCGGCGGCCTCGGCGTCGTCCGTGTCCGTCTGTCCGGCGTTCGCGGCCGCCGCCACGGTGTCCGCGTCCGTCGCCGGGGTGGTGTCCGTGAGCGGGCCGAGGGCGACGCCGGCGACGACGTGGGCGGCGGCGAGCGTCATGAACGGGAACCCGGCGGCGAGGAGCGCGCCGACGATGCCCTGCCAGCCCTGGGGGCCGGCGTCCCAGGCGTGGGCGGCGTTGATCGCGGACGAGACGGTGGTGAGGGCCCAGACGAGCGTCCAGGGCAGGCGTGCGCTCTGGCCGCGGTGGGTGCGCAGGAACGCGGCGACGACGTAGGCGAGCATCGCGACCTCGAGCGCGACGGGCACGAGCCACGCGAGCTCGAGGGGGATCGCGGCCCACGGCGCGGCCGCGGAGACGCCGGTGAAGCTGAGCGTGAAGCTCGCGGCCGCGACGGCGACGAGCACGACGAGCAGGCCGGCGAGCACGAGGCGGTTGTCGGGGTTGATCCGGGCGGACGTCGTCGGGCGGGTCGTGGCGATGGTGGTCATGGCGGGTGTCCTCTCGTGCGTGGTGGTCAGCGGGGGCGGCGTGCGCCGCGGGCGATCGCCTTGGCGGCCGCGATGGTCTCGGGCCGCGGCGGCTGGGCCGCGGCGTGCGCGTCGTGCTCGGCGAAGAGCTCGCGCGTGGTAGTCGTCGGGCGGGTGGCGGTGCGGGGTGCAGGCGCCGGCGTCGGGCCGGTCTGCGCAAGGGCGGTGAGGCGGTAACGGAGCAGGCCGGGCCCGCGGGCGCCGGTCCAGTCCTGGGTGGCGAGCTCGCGGGCGACGTCGTCGGGCGTCCACCCGGCGGCGCGCAGCTCACGGGCGTGTCGGCGGACCGCCGCGGCCGCCAGGCCGCGGGCGAGGGGGTGGGAGCGGATCTCCTCCACCACCGCGTCGACCAGCTCGTCGCGCTCGGTTGCGCCGTCCTCGACGACGGCGAGCCTGGTGGGGGGATGGGGCAGGGGATAGGACAGGGGATCGGGGTCGTCTGCCGACACGAGTTCGTCGCGAGGCGACACGAGTCCGTCGCGAGGCGACACCTGTCGCGGCGCTCGCGGCTCGTCGTCGTGCGCCTGGTGCTCGACGTCGTCGACCTGGTCGTGCTCGAGCGCGGTGACGGCGCCGGGCAGGGTGAGCGCGTAGCGGGCCGTGGAGCCGCGCGCGCCGGCCGAGGTGAGCGCGAGCCACCCGGCGTCACGCAGGCGCCGCACGGCGGCCGTCGTGGCGGTCCTGCCGAGGCTCGTGCGGGCCTGCAGGCGCTCGGCCGCCACCCACACCCGCAGCGGGCCGTTCGAGGCGTGGTCGGCGTAGGCGAGCGCGACCAACTTGTCCGTCGCGCCGAGGTCGGAGGTCCACACGGCGTCGCGCCACCGGTTCACGTGACGGCGCGCGGACGTCGTCGGGTCGGGCGCCGTCGGCGCCGTGGGCAGGGTGCTGCTAGCGTGAGCGAGAGCCATCTCGGAGGGTCCGTTCCTCTGGTGGTGGTCAGGCCCCGCTCGGTGTTACCGCACCGGTCGGGGCCGTTCTGTTTGTGAGGGGCTACGGGGTCGCGGAAGACCTCGAGCCGGTGAGTCGCGCGAGGTCGTCGCGCGGTGCGTCGATGCCATCGGGGTCGACGATGCGGCCCGCGGTGGCGGGTGCCGCGCGAGGCGTCGTCAGGTGGGGGAGCAGGGCGCTCGCGGGGCGGCGTT
>JAQSXO010000558.1 GCA_029256625.1 Cellulosimicrobium sp.
GCAGCGAGCTGACCAGGGTCTCCCGGTCGAGCGCGACGGCGAGCATCGCCGCCCAGTGGTTGTACCGCTCGCGGGTGCTCGTCGTCCGCGTGTCGACGAGGCCGCCCACGACGAGGAAGCCCCAGTCGGAACGACCGAACGCGACGGGCGCGACGACCGTGAGCGACCGCGGGTCGAGGAGCTCGCGCGGCGGGAACTGCGCGGTCGGCAGGACCGTCCCCACGAGCCGCTCGACGGCCGTTCCCCCGCCGCGCACGCCGACGACCCGCAGGACGCGACGGCCGGAGCCGTCGTCGGCGTCCTCCCACAGCGCGAGGGCCGCCGTCCCGCCCACCCCGCGGGGGAGCCAGTCGAGGCGGCGCAGTCCCTCGCCGTCGCCGCGGAGCAGTCCGAGGTCGACCTCGTAGAGGTCCACCAGGTCCTGCTCGAGCCGTCCCGTGCGCGCGACGGCCCCGTGCGCGCACCCGCGGGCGACGGCGACGACCACCTCGGCCGCGGTCGCCCGGACGGCCTCGGCGCGCGCGGCGGCGGAGCTCGCCGGGGCGTCCCGGTGGGCGCCGCGCGACAGGACGGTCCGGCCGAGCTGGGACGCGCGCGCGCCCGGGCGTCGCCGCCGCACGTCGCGCACGAGCGCGGCGACCTCGGTCTCGAGGGCGGGCACGATCTGCTCGAGCGCCTCCTGCGACGGGCGCAGGGCCGCCGTCCGGTCCGCGAGCGAGCGCAGCGCCGCGGCCGGCGGGACGGCGCCCGTCTCCGCGGCGCCCCGGAGCAGGTGCCGCAGCACCAGGAGCCACGCGTCGACCGGGGCGGGGCGCTGGCCGCCGTCCGGCCCGCGTCGGCGCAGGACGCCGCGCGCGTCCGACCGTTCGAGGACGGAGGCGAAGACGACGCGGGCGACGTCGTCGAGGGGCCGGTCCGGGTCGGCGTCCGCCGGCACGGCCGCGGAACGGGCGGCCGGGGCGCCGATGAGCTCGCCCTGCGTCCCCTCCAGGCACCCGCACGACTCGCGCCGGATGAGGGCCGCTCGCCCCAGCCGGTTCTCCCGGCCCACGTTCTCGCCCCGGGCCCGCGCGACGAGCAGCTCCGCCACCCGCTCGCCGACCTGGTCGTGCAGGGGGTCGACCGTCGACAGGCGGGGACGCGAGCGCGCACCCGAGTCGGCGTGGTCGAACCCCACCACCGCCTGCTCCGCGGGCAGCTCGAGCCCGCTGGCCTGCAGGCCGCGCATGAAGCCGATGGCGTTGCGGTCGGTGGCGGCGAGCGTCGCCGTCGTCGGCAGGCCGCGGGACGCGAGCCGCCGCGCGACGACCTCTGCGCTCGCCTCCTGGTTGTCGCGCGTGCGGTAGACCCACGACGGCGACCACGCGAGGTCGTGCGCGGCCAGCGCCGCGCGGTAGGCGTCGTAGCGCTCGAGCGTGTCGCGCTGCTCGGTGTTGCCGACGAAGCCGATGCGCCGGTGGCCGTGCTCGACGAGGTGGTCGACGGCGGCGCGCACGCCGCCCGCGTTGTCCGGCGACACCGCCGGGGCGCGCAGCCCCTCGGCCCGCACCCCCAGGAGCACCAGCGGGACGCCCGAGGCGTCGAGCTCGCGCAGCTCGGCGTCCGCGAGCGCCGTCGTCATGACGACGAACCCGTCGAACGACGAGCGTCCGAGCAGCGGGCGCCGACCCGGCGGGCCCGGGAACTCGTCCCGGTCCAGGTCCGGCGGGTACGTCTGGAGGGCGACCACCCGGTGCCCGTGCGCCCGCAGGACCCGGGCGATCCCCGCCAGGGACCGCCCGAAGTAGAAGCCTCCGACCACGGGTCGTCACCGAGTCCTGATATGCATCATGCACCCAAACCGGGCACAGTGTGGGAGCGTGACCACCAACCCCCCCGGCGGAGCACCCTCGCCTCGCGCCGCCGTACCCGCCGAGCGGCGCATCACGATCACCGACGTCGCGCGCGCCGCGGGGGTCTCGATCGCCGTCGTCTCCTACGCGCTCAACGGCCGCCCGGGCGTGTCCGAGCGGACCCGCCGGCACGTCCTGCGCACCGCGGCCGACCTCGGCTGGCGCCCGAGCGCGGCCGCCCGCTCGCTGCGCGCCAGCGCGCGCAGCGTGGCGCTCCAGGTCGTGCACACGGCGGAGGGAGCCACCGGTCCCGCCCGCGCCCTCTCGCTCGCCGCCGGCATGCGCGCCGTCCTCGCGGAGCATGACCTCGTCCTCGGCCTCGAGGTGGTCGGCGACCGTGACGAGGGCGCACGCGAGCTCGAGGCGGGCTGGTCCGAGCGGAGGCACGCGGCGTTCGTCGTGGTCGACGCCCACGCGCACGACCCCCGACGCCGGGCCGCGCTCGACGCCGCGATCCCGCTCGTCGAGGTCGCGCCCGGCGCACCCGGCGCCGACGCCCCGGGCACGCGGACCTGGTTCGCGGGCGACGCGGACGCCCGTGCCGCGCGCTACCTCGTCGAGCTCGGGCACCGCCGGATCGCGGTCCTCGTCACCGACGCGCGGGACGAGGTCGCCCGCGCCCTCGTCGGTGCGGCGCGGGACGCGGGCGGCCCGGAGGCGCGGGTCGACGTCGTCGAGTGCCGCACGTGGGAGGAGACGCGCTCGCGCGCCGCGCGCCTCGTGGCCCACGACTCGCGGCCCACCGCCGTGCTCACGGACACGGACGTCACGGCGCTCGCCGTGCTCGAGGCGGGCCGGAGCCACGGTCTCGAGGTGCCGTGGGACCTGTCCGTGCTGTCCGGCGAGGACTCCGCGACGTGCCGGCTCGTCGCGCCCGCGCTCACGGCCGTGCACCGGCCGTTCGAGCGGCTCGGCGCGCACGCGGCGGACGTCGTCGTCGCGCGGCTCGGCCTCGGGCGCCCGGTCGCGCGCCCCGACGCCGACCCTGCCGCGACCCGTCCCGCCGTCGACCGCGAGCGACCGGCGGCGCGCCTCCTGCTGCGCGGGACGACCGCGCCACCGCGCCGCGCCTAAACGTTTCGGGCGGTAGCCGACGACGCCTCCGGTTCGTCACGTTGTCCCCGCCGGGCAGAGCCGCCCGGTGCGCGGACCCGTCCGCGCCCCCGGACCCTTGGAGGACCCCGTGCCATCCCGATCCAGTCGACCGCGCAGGGGCGCGGCCGTCGCCGCGTCGCTCGCGCTGCTCGCCGCCCCGCTGGTCGCGACCGCCGCGCCGGCGAACGCCGCCGAACCACGCGTGAGCAACCCGTTCGCCGGTGCCACGCAGTACGTCAACGACTTCTGGTCCGCCAACGTCGAGGCCGCCGCCGACCGCGCCGGCGGCGACCTCGGGTCCCGCATGCGGGCGATCGCCGACGAGCCCACCTCCGTCTGGATGGACCGCATCAGCGCGATCGAGGGCAACGCCGACGGCCCCGGCCTGCGGCACCACCTCGACGCCGCGATCGAGCAGAAGCAGCCCGGCGTGCCGATGGTGTTCAACCTCGTGATCTACGACCTGCCCGGCCGCGACTGCTACGCGCTCGCGTCCAACGGCGAGCTCAAGCCGAACGCCACGGACATGGCGCGGTACAAGACCGAGTACATCGACGTCATCGCCGACATCCTCGACGACCCCGCC
>JAQSXO010000096.1 GCA_029256625.1 Cellulosimicrobium sp.
CCGTACCCGTTCGACAAGTACGACCAGCTCTTCGTGCCCGAGTACAACATGGGCGCGATGGAGAACGCCGGGTGCGTGACGTTCACCGAGACGTACGTCTTCCGCTCCAAGGTCACCGACGCCGTCAAGGAGCGCCGCGTCGTGACGATCCTGCACGAGCTGGCGCACATGTGGTTCGGCGACCTCGTCACCATGAAGTGGTGGAACGACCTGTGGCTCAACGAGTCGTTCGCGGAGTACGCGTCGACGCTCGCGACCGCCGAGGCGACGGAGTGGCACGAGGCATGGACCACGTTCGCCGCGATGGAGAAGTCGTGGGCCTACCGCCAGGACCAGCTCCCCTCGACGCACCCGATCGTCGCGACGATCAACGACCTCGAGGACGTCTTCGTCAACTTCGACGGCATCACCTACGCCAAGGGCGCGTCGGTGCTCAAGCAGCTCGTCGCGTGGGTCGGCAAGGAGCAGTTCCTCGCCGGCGTCGCCGCGTACTTCCGCAAGCACGCCTGGGGCAACACCGAGCTACGCGACCTGCTCGTCGAGCTCGAGGCCACGAGCGGGCGCGACCTCACGCAGTGGTCCGCGCTGTGGCTCGAGACGGCGGGCGTCAACACGCTGCGCCCCGAGTTCGAGCTCGACGCGCACGGGCGCTTCACGACCTTCGCCGTCGTCCAGTCCGCCGCCGCCGACCACCCGACGCTGCGCCCCCACCGTCTCGGCATCGGCCTCTACGACGTGCAGGACGTCGACGGCGGACAGGTCCTGTCCCGGGTCCACCGCGTCGAGGTCGACGTCGACGGCGCCCGCACCGAGATCCCCGAGCTCCTCGGGCTCGACCGCCCGCAGCTCGTCCTGCTCAACGACGACGACCTCGCCTACGCGAAGATCCGCCTCGACGAGGCGTCCCTCCAGGTCGCCACCGAGCACCTCGCCGACCTGGCGGACCCGCTGGCCCGCTCGCTCGTCTGGGGCTCCGCGTGGGACGCGACGCGCGACGGCGAGACGCCGGCCGGCGACTACGTGCAGCTCGTGCTCGGCAACATCGCCCGCGAGACCGAGTCGACGACGATCCGCACGACGCTCAACCAGCTCGCGCTCGCCGCGAAGACCTACGTCGCGCCGGAGCGCCGGGACGAGACGCTCGCGCACGTCGGGGACGTGCTCTGGTCGCTCGCGCAGGACGCCGCACCCGCGTCCGACCTGCAGTTCCAGCTCGTCAAATTCTTCGCGCACCTCGCCTCGACCCCCGCGCACGGCGAGGCGCTGCGGTCGCTGCTCGACGGCTCGGCCGCCCTCGACGGGCTCGAGATCGACACCGACCTGCGCTGGGAGATCCTCGAGGGCCTCGTCCTGCTCGACCTCGCGGACGACGCCGAGATCGAGGCGACCCTCGCCGCCGACTCGACCGCGACCGGCCAGCAGTCCGCCGCCCGCGCCCGTGCGACGGTGCCCACGGCCGAGGCGAAGCGCGCGGCGTTCGACCGCCTCGTCGGCTCGGACGACGCGCCCAACGCGATCGTCCGCGCCACGACGCTCGGCTTCCAGCACGTCAACGACCCCGAGTCGCTCGCCCCGCTCGTGGGCGCGTACTTCGACGCGCTGCTGCCGCTGTGGGACCAGCGGTCGTACCACATCGCCGAGGCGCTGGTCACCGGGCTCTACCCGGCGCCGCTCGCGAGCACCGTGCTGCGCGACGCGACGCAGGAATGGCTCGACGCGAACGCCGACGCCGCCCCCGCGCTGCGTCGCCTCGTCGTCGAGAACCTCGCCGGCGTGGAGCGCGCCCTCACCGCCCAGGCCGCAGACGCCTGACCCAACGCGCCGGGTCGCTCCCACGTCGGAGCGGCCCGGCGCGTCGGACCGGGTCTCGAACCCGCGTGCCGGTTCGCGACTCGCCAACGGAGCCAGCAACGTCGGGCCGCGGCGGGCCCGGCCCGCCCCCCGCCGAAGGCGACGGAACGCCGTCGGACAAGCCGACCACGCCTCTACCTCGGCGGACCACGGCTCTACCTCGGCCAACCAGGGTTCTCCCTCGGCGGGTCAGAGGGCGTCGTTCATGGCCTTCGCGAGCGAGCGCAGGCGGGCGGAGTCGAAGAGGTCCTCCAGCAGGACGACGTTGCCCGACGAGTCGCCGAGCGGCACCTTCCAGTTGGGGTACTCCTGGTCCGTGCCGGGCTGGTTCTGCGAGCGGCGCTCCCCCACGGCGTCCGCGAGCGAGACGCCGAGCAGGACGGCAGGCGTGGCGCGGATCAGGCGGTGCAGGGCCTCGACGAGCTCGCGCTCGGACGCGTCGTCACCGACGAGCCCGCGCTCGCGCAGGAACGCGACCATGGCGTCGCGCTCGGCGCGGGCCGCGCGCCGCACGTCGGCGACGTCCTCGGTGAGGACGCGCAGGCGGTCCCGCAGCTCGACGTGCTCGCCGGCGAGGTACCCCGCCGTCGGCGGCAGGTCGTGGGTCGTGACGGTGGCGAGCGCGAGCCGGCGGTAGTCCTCCGGGGGCAGCGGCGCACCGTCGTCCGTCTTCTCGAACCAGAGCACGGACGTGCCGAGCACGCCGCGGTCGGCGAGGTAGTCGCGCACCCAGGGCTCGAAGACGCCGAGGTCCTCGCCGATGACGATCGCCCCGGCGCGGTGGGCCTCGAGGCACAGGATGCCGACGAGGGCCTCGTGGTCGTAGCGGACGTACGCGCCTGCGTCGGCGCGCGCGCCGCCCGGGATCCACCACAGGCGGAAGAGCCCGATGACGTGGTCGATGCGGATCGCGCCCGCGTGGCGCAGCACGGTCCGCAGCATGTCGCGGTAGGGCGCGTACCCGGCGCGGGCGAGCGCGCGCGGGTGCCACGGCGGCTGGGACCAGTTCTGCCCCTGCTGGTTGTACATGTCCGGCGGCGCGCCGACGGAGACCCCGGTGGCGAGCACGCCGCGGTGCGACCAGACGTCTGCTCCCTCGGGGTGCACCCCGACCGCGAGGTCGTGCATGATCCCGACCGACATGCCGGCCTCGCGCGCGGTGCGCTGGGCTGCCCGGAGCTGTTCGTCGGCGACCCACTGGAGCCAGCAGTAGAACTCGACCCGGTCGGCGAGCTGGTCGCGCAGGGCCGCGACGGTCGGCCCGTTCGGGTCGTACGCGCCGGGCGGCCAGTCGCGGTCGCCGTAGTGGTCGGCGAGCGCGCACCACGTCGCGAAGTCCTCGAGGCCCCGGCCCTGCTCGGCGCGGAACGCGTCGAGCGACGCCTGGCGCGCGGTGGACCGGGGCGCGGCGAAGACGACCTCGAGCGCCGCCTTCTTGGCGTCCCAGCTCGCGTCGCGGTCGATCGGGCCGGGGTCGGTGTCGAGGTCGCGCACGGGGTCGAAGGCCCACTCGACGAGCGAGCGGTCCGCCGCGGACAGGTATCCCGTCTCGCGGATGTCCTCGACGCGGACGTAGAGCGGGTTGACGAATCGCCGGCTCGTCGGGAGGTAGGGCGACGGCGTCATGGGGGTGCGCGGCTCGGCGGCGTGCAGCGGGTTGACGAGCACGAAGTCGGCGCCCGCCTCGCGAGCCGACAGCCAGGCGAGGTCGGCGAGGTCGGCCAGGTCGCCGACGCCCCACGACGCCCGCGAGCGCACCGAGTAGAGCTGGGCCATGAAGCCCCACGCCCGTCGCCCGGCGACCGCGGCGGGCAGCTCGAGCCGCTGCGGCGTCACGACGAGCGTCGCGCGGGCCTGCGTCCCGTCGCTCTCGGCGTGCAGGTCGTGCCACCCGAGGGGCAGGTCGGCCGGGATCTCGAACGTCGCGCGTCCCACGCGTCGGCCGTCGACCGTGCGCGGCTCGACGAACTGGTCGAGCTGGCCGAGGTCGCGACGCTCGCGCGGGGTCCTGGTGGCGTGGTGCCCGGACGCCGGACCCCCGTGGCGCGACGGCTCGGCCTCGAGCTCGACCCACACCTCGACGGCGGAGCCGTCCGCGACGTGCACGGGGAGCGGGACGGCGTCGCCCTGCCGCACGACGACGGTCGGCGGCAGCATCTGACGCCACGCGTCGTCGCGCGAGTGCTCGAGGCTGACCGCCACCTTCTCGGGCGACGACGCGGGGACGCCGAGGGCCTCGAGCACGGCGACGAGCGTCGAGGCGCGGACCTGGCGTCGCGTCCCGTCGAAGTCCCAGAAGTCGGACGCGACACCGTGGGCGTCGGCCAGCTGCACCAACGGCTCGGGCAGGTCCGTCTGCGGGGGTTCGCTCACGCCTGCATCCTGCCAGAACGCGGGCCCGCGAGCAGCGCGTTCGCCCGGCGCGCCCAGGGACCGCCCACCTCTCCCGGGTACCCTGCGCTCATGTCCCACCCCCTTCTCGCCCCCGTCCTGCGCGTGCCCGCGGAGGTCCCGGAAGAGGTCCGCAACGGCTTCGACCCCAGCAACCCCGACGACTGGTTCGAGTGGTTCGTCGGGGTCCCGCTGCGGGTCCTCCTCATCATCGGCATCGGCGCGATCGCGCTCGCGCTCGTGCGCCGCCTCGTCCGCCGGGTCACCGAGCACATCGCCGAGGGGACGCCCGCCCTGCGCAGCAAGCGGCTGCGGGGCGTCGCCGACTCCGGGGTCGGCAGCGTCCTGCTGCGCGCGAACCCGCTCGCGTCCGCGCGGCGCGCCCAGCGCGCGCGGACGGTGGGCTCGGTGCTGCGGTCCGTCGCCAACATCGTCATCGGGACGACGATCGTGCTCCTCGTGCTCACCGAGCTGGGCGTGAACATCGCACCGTTCCTCGCCTCGGCAGGTATCGCGGGCGTCGCGCTCGGCTTCGGCGCGCAGAGCCTCGTGAAGGACTTCCTGTCCGGGACGTTCATGCTGCTCGAGGACCAGTACGGCGTCGGCGACACCGTCGACTTCGGCGAGGTGACGGGCACCGTCGAGGAGGTGGCGCTGCGCGTCACCAAGGTGCGCGACGGCAACGGGACCCTGTGGTACGTGCGCAACGGGGAGATCCTGCGCACGGGGAACAAGACCCAGGAGTGGGGCCGCGCCGTGGTCGACGTGCGCGTGGCGTACTGGGCGGACGTCGAGGCGGTGCGCGCGGCGCTGCTCGCCGCGGCCGAGGACGTCGGCGCCGACCCCGTGCTCGGCACGTACTTCCTGGAGCCGCCGGAGGTCACGGGCATCGAGTCGATGACGGCCGAGGCGCTCCAGCTCAAGGTGCAGGTCAAGACGCAGGCCGCGATGCAGTGGGAGGTGGCGCGCGCGCTGCGCGCCCGCGTCCGGCAGGGGCTGTCCGACGCGCGGATCCCCCTCGCGGGGGCGCAGCAGGTGGTCGTCCTCGACCACTCTCCGTCGGTACCCGACGACCGGCCCGACGACGACCCGGGCGCGTCCGCGCGGGACGAGCAGGCGGCGCGCGACCGCCGCGGTGCTGCGGCGGCGGCCGTCGTGCAGGACCGCACCGGGAGCACGGCAGGCCCGTCCGCCTGAGCCGGGTGGCGCCGTCGGGCACGCGGACCGACGGCGCCGGCCCTCCGCTCCGGAGGGCCGCAGGGGTCAGCGCAGGCCGTCGAGCTCCGCGGCGAGGTTGTCGGCCTCCGGGCCGACGATGACCTGGACGACACGGCCGGAGCGCACGACGCCGAACGCGCCGGTCGCCTTGAGGCGCGCCTCGTCGACGAGCTGCGGGTCGGTCACCTCGACGCGCAGGCGCGTGATGCACGGCTCCAGGTCGACCACGTTGCCCTGGCCCCCGAGGGCTTCGAGGATCTGCTGTGCCTTCTGGTCCGAGGGGGTGCTCATCGAAAGTGTCTCCTGAGGCGAGTCGCGGGTGGGATCCGCGCGGGGGATCCGGGGTGTCGGGGTGCCGTGCACCTGGTATCAGCCTAGTCTCCTCGCGAGGTTGTCACCGGATCGACGCGGGCCCGCAACCACGGCGCAACAGACGTGTGCCGAGCGCGTGCGACGGTCGGGACGGTGGCGGGCACGCGTGCGCACCGGCCCGGGCACCCGGGTCGCACGCCCGAGGCGGACAGGAGCGAGGGTCGTGACGGGCGGAGTTCAGGACGAGGCACGGCAGGTCATCACGGGCATCGGCGTGTGCCCCGGGACGGTGGTCGGGCCGGTGGTGCTCATGCCGGAGCCGATCGCGGAGCCCGGTCCCGGGCTGCGGATGGGACCGCGCGAGGACCACGAGGCGCAGGCCCGGCGCGTCGACGCCGCGGCCGCGCAGGTCGCCGCCGACCTCCAGCGCGCGGCGGACGCCGCCGACGGCGAGACGCGCGACGTGCTCGAGGCGACGGCGGCGATGGCAGGCGACCCCACCCTCGCCGCCGACGCGCGGCGCCGCGTCCTCGAGGAGCACCTGGTGCCCGAGCGCGCGGTGTGGGAGGCCGCCGAGGAGGTCGTGCGGCAGTTCACCGAGCTCGGCGGGTACTTCGCCGAGCGCGCCCGCGACGTCGCGGACGTGCGTGACCGGCTCGTCGCGGCGCTGACCGACCGCCCGGCGCCCGGCGTGCCCGAGCACGCGGAGCCGTTCGTGCTCGTCGCGCCCGACCTCGCGCCGTCGGCCACCGCCGCCCTCGACCCCGCGCGCGTGCTCGCGATCGTCACCGACGGCGCCGGGCCGACGTCGCACACCGCGATCGTCGCGAACGCCAAGGGCATCCCCGCGGTCGTCGCGGCGACCGGGGCGAGCGCCGCGCTCGCGCCGGAGGACGTCGTCCTCGTCGACGGCGCCGCCGGGACCGTGGTCGTGCACCCCTCCGCGGAGCAGGTGGCCGCGGCACGCGCGCGGTCGCAGCAGGTGCGCACGTTCGACGGCACCGGCCGGACGCGCGACGGGCACCGTGTCCAGCTCCTCGCGAACGTCGGCGACCCCGCGGGCGCGGCGCCCGCGGCCGCGGCGGGCGCGGAGGGCGTGGGGCTGTTCCGCTCCGAGTTCTGCTTCCTGGACCGCGAGCAGCCCCCGACCGTCGAGGAGCAGGTCACCGCCTACCGCACGGTGTTCCACGAGTTCGGTGGGCGCAAGGTCGTCATCCGCACGCTCGACTCGGGGGCGGACAAGCCGCTGCACTTCCTCACCGTCGACGACGAGGAGAACCCGGCGCTCGGCGTGCGCGGGCTGCGCACCGCCGCGCGGTGGCCGGAGCTCCTCGAGCAGCAGCTCGACGCGATCGCGCAGGCCGCCGCCGCCGAGGAGGCCGAGGTGTGGGTCATGGCGCCGATGGTCTCGACGGTGGGCGAGACCGAGTGGTTCGTCGAGCGCTGCCGCGCGCACGGCCTCGACGTCGCGGGCGTCATGGTCGAGGTCCCGAGCGCCGCGCTGCTCGCCGGGCCGATCCTCGCGCGCGCCGCCTTCGCCTCGATCGGCACGAACGACCTCACCCAGTACACGATGGCCGCCGACCGCCTCCTGGGCTCGCTCGCCGAGCTGAGCGACCCGTGGCAGCCGGCGGTGCTGCGGCTCGTCGAGGCGACGTGCGCCGGCGGCGCGCAGCAGGGCCGGCCCGTGGGGGTGTGCGGCGAGGCGGCCTCGCAGCCGGTGCTCGCCGTCGTGCTCGTGGGCCTCGGGGTGTCGTCGCTGTCCATGACGGCCCGGGCGATCCCCGACGTCGCCGCGCTCCTGCGCGAGGTCGACCTCGACGAGTGCCGACGGCTCGCGCGCCTCGCGGTCGAGGCGGAGACCGCCGCGGAGGCCCGCGCCGTCGTCCGCGAGAACCTGCCGGTGCTCGCCGGGCTCGGTCTCTGACGTGCGCCGCCGCGCGCTGTGACGTGCGCCCGGGTCGTCGTGCGCGGCCCGGCGGCGGCGACGCCGGTGCGATGATGGGCCGGTGACGACCGAGCCCAGCCCCCGCACGACGCTGCCCGTCGCCGGCCTGTCGAACGGCACGACGACCGGCCCGTCGACCGGACCCGCGACCGACGCCGCGCCGGTGCGCCCGAGCCGCACGTTCTACGACGAGGTCGGCGGCCACGAGACGTTCGTGCGCCTCGTCGACGCGTTCTACGAGGGCGTCGCGGACGACCCGGTCATGCGGCCCATGTACCCCGAGCAGGACCTCGGCCCGGCGCGCTGGCGCCTCACCGCGTTCCTCGAGCAGTACTGGGGCGGCCCGACGACGTACAGCGAGCAGCGCGGGCACCCCCGCCTGCGGATGCGGCACGCCCCGTTCAAGGTCAACCCCGAGGCGCGCGACCGCTGGCTCGCCCACATGCGCGCCGCCGTCGACACCCTCGACCTGCCGCCGATCCAGGAGGCGACGCTGTGGGACTATCTGGAGCGCGCGGCGCACTCGCTCCTCAACACCTTCGAGGACTGACCGACCCGCCGCCCGAGCGAAGGAGCCCCCACCCGTGACCCCCGAGCCCACGCCGCCGTCGACCTCCTCGACCTCCCCCGGCCCGACGTCGGACGCCGCGCCGCGCGAGCAGGTCCCCAACCCGCTGAGCCACCTCCTCGACGTGCTGCGCCTCGAGCGCGTCGGCGACGGCGACGGGTCGGCCGCCGACCCCGAGCACTTCCGTGGCGAGAGCGTGCACCAGCCGACGGGGCGGGTCTACGGCGGCCAGGTGCTCGCGCAGGCGGTCCTCGCGGCGGGTCGCACGGTGCCGGAGGGTCGTCTCCCCCACTCGCTGCACGGCTACTTCCTGCGGCCCGGCGGTCTCGACGTGCCGATCGACTTCGCGGTCGAGCGGCTGCGCGACGGGCGCTCGTTCAGCGCGCGCCGCACGCACGCGATCCAGCACGGCAAGCCGATCCTGTCGATGATCGCCTCGTTCCAGGAGGACCAGGGCGGCATCGAGCACTCGTCGCCGATGCCCGACGCCCCCGCCCCGGAGGAGGTGCCGTCCGCGCTCGACGTGCTCGGCGGCATCGACCACCCGATCGCGCGCTTCTGGTCGCACCACTCGGCGTTCGAGCTGCGGCACGTGGGCGGCTCGCTCTACCTCGGTCCCGACCACGAGCCCAAGGACCACCAGATGGTGTGGATGCGGGCGCGCGGCGACGTCGGGGACGACCAGCTGATGCACCGCGCGCTCATGGCGTACGCGTGCGACCAGGTGATGCTCGAGCCGATCCTGCGGCAGTCGGGCACGAGCTGGGTCACGCCCGACCTGTCGATCGCGAGCCTCGACCACGCGATGTGGTGGCACCGCGACGCGCGCGTCGACGAGTGGCTGCTCTACGTGCAGTCCGCGTCGAGCGCGCAGGGCGGCCGCGGGCTCGGCGCGGCGCGCGTGTTCGCGCAGGACGGGACGCTCGTCGCGTCCATCGCGCAGGAGGGCATGGTCCGCGTGGCGTCAGCCGCACGCGACCGTCGGTGACGACGGCGGCGCGCCCGTGCCGATGAACCCGAACGACGTCGTCCCACCGGCGGCGAGCGTGCCGTTCCAACCGACGTTCGTCGCGGTCAGGACGCTCCCGCTCACGCTCGTCGTCGCGTTCCAGGCCTGCGACAGGCCGCCGGGCGCGAGGTCGAGCGAGACGGCCCAGCCCGAGACGCCGGACGGCCCGGCCGTGACCGTGACCTCGCCCTGGTACCCGCCCTGCCACGACCCGCGGGTCGCGTAGGTCGCGGTGCACGCGCCGGGCTCCGGCCCGCCGTCGTCCGCGAGCGTGGTCGCCTCGGCGGCGAGGGACACGGGCGAGATGTTCCCCGCCGCGTCGCGCGCCCGCACCGTGTACCGGTACGTGGTCTCGGGCGAGAGGTCCTCGTCGGTGTACGAGGTGCCCGACGCCGTGCCGACCTTGACCCCGTCGCGCAGGACGTCGTAGCCCACCACGCGCACGTCGTCGGTCGACGCCGTCCACGAGAGCGACGCCGTCGTGGCCGTCGTCGCCGTCACGGCGAGGCCTGCGGGCGTCGTCGGCGGCTCGGTGTCCGGCTCGGTCGGGACGTCCTCGCCGAACAGGCGGTCGTAGTCGGCGAGCGCCGTCGCGACGGCGGTCTGGGCCCAGAACCGGTGGTAGGTGAACTCGGGCGCCGGGCCGCCGTCGAGGTGCGCCTGGACCTTCGACCACTGCGGGTCGTCGAGGTAGAACGAGCGCAGGTCGAGGAACGACACGCCCGGCTCGATCACGTCGCCGTTCGGCATGGTCCCCGTCCACCCGGCCGGCACGTACGTCCCGTTGCCCGTGGTCGACGTGAGGATGTCGTCGAAGCGGGCGTAGTCCCCGCGCGTCTCGGTCGTCGCGACGCCGATCGGGTCGCTGTTCTGCTCCCAGATCGCGTCGAGCAGGTCGCGCGCGACCTGCTGCGCCGCGTCGTGCTGCGAGCCCTCGCCGCCGGCCGCGTAGTACATGAGCGAGCGGGCGAGCGCGCCGGCGACGCCGACGTCCTGGCCGTAGCCCGTCACCTCGACGCTCAGTCCCGCGTTGTCGCCCGGGTCCTCCGGGTCCCAGTCGTCCGGCTGGCCCGACCACGCGAGGTTGGACGGGATCTGCCACGAGTCGTCCGTGACCGTGACGTGGTCGATCACCCACGGGACCCACCTGTCGAGGATCGCCTCGGCGCGCTCGTCGCCCGTCTCCTCGTAGAGCTGCGCGATCCGCTCGACCCCCCAGCCCTGCATGCCCATCCACGAGTTGGACGGCGGGTCGTGGTACACCGGCGCCTCGGTGTACGCCATGCCGTAGAACGTCGCGACGTCGTCGGGACGGTCGGCGTAGTGGCCGTCCCACGAGTTCGTGCTGCCGCCCGCGATCCCGCCCTCAGGCGACTGGAGCCACTGGAAGAGCTCGATCTGGCGGTCGAGGCTCGTGCCCCAGTCGTCGCTCGCCGTGGGCGAGGCCGGCCGGAGCGCGGGGTCGTTCGCGAGCGCCCAGGCCGCCATCGGGTTCTGGTACCCGAAGTGCGCGTGGCTCGACCCGATGCGCCAGGCCCACGGGCCGGACGTGTCGAGCGCGCCGCCCCACGCGTAGTACCAGGACAGCAGGTAGTGCGCGCTGCTCCGGCCCGCTCCCGCGGCGCACGACGTGGACTCGCAGCCCGGCGTCTTGAAGTACTTGTCGAACAGCGCGTAGCGCAGGTAGTCGCCCATCTTCGAGGCCTTGCCGACCGTGTCGGCGACGGCCTCGGGCTGGCCCTGCTCGGTCGCGAACTTGTTCGCCCAGTAGGCCGCCTCGACCGCGCGCGCGTCGGCGTCGGGCGCGTTGGTGTACTTCCACTGCTTCGCGTAGGACGCGTCGCCCGTGAAGAGGTCGAGGTAGCCGTTCTCGCCGCCGAAGCTGAAGTCGTCGATCGACGGCTGCGGCACCGTCTCCCAGACGGACTCCTGCGGGCCGCGCTGGAACGTGTTGATGTACGACGTGCCCTCGTGGTCCGGCCCGAGCAGCGTCGAGGAGCCCGGTGCGGCGCCGAAGCCGTACACGTTGTCGACGTCGGCGAGCCAGTGCATGCCGTAGACCTCGGGCGTGCCGTAGGTCGACCGCAGCTCGGCCGCGATCGGGTCGGACCCGACGGACACCGACGTGTCGAGCCGCGACGGGTACTGGCTCGGGTGGTTGAACTCCGGCGCGTACGTCGCGGGCTTGGCCGGGTTGTACGCCCCGTTGGTGGGCTGGTTCTCCGTGGTGGGGATCATGTACGCCTCGAGCGTGTCCCACGCGTGGTTGAACGGCTCCCAGTCGCCGGTCACCTGGCCGTACGACGTCTCGAGCCACAGCCAGAAGGAGTAGGCCTCCGACGTCGTCTCGTGCCCGTAGTCGGGCGCCTCGACCATGAGGGTCTCGACCGCGTGGTACGGGATGCCCTGGGGCGAGAAGTACCCGTTCGCGGGGTCGTGGATCTTCGCGTACAGCTCCAGGAAGCGCTGCGTGTACTCACCGTCGACGAGCGCCGCGGCCGTCCCCGCCGTCGTGGACCGGGGCTCCGCAGGGTCGGCGCTCGCCGGGGGGACCGTGGCGAGCGCCGCGAGCGCGACGCCCGCCGCGAGCGCGGCGGCCGTCGTGCGCCGGCCCCGTGCGGCTCGCGCGTGCGGGGCGGTGGGTGGTGGCGCTGCGCGCCGGGACGTGCGTGGCATCGTGCTCCCTCTCGTCGTCGAGCCCCGCGGCGGCGGTCGCGGGGGCGCCGCCGTCGGCTCCCCCACCCCCACGGGTCGATCGACTGTCGGCGGCCGCGACCGGCCCTCACAACGCACGAAACGTTTCGGACGGCGCCGACCACGGCACGACGGTGCCGTGCGCGCGGGCCCGGCGCCGCGCGAGCGCGACCCCGGCACGGCGCAGCACCTCGAGCGCGTCCGGCGCGCCCGTGACGTCGCCGAGGTGCTCGACGACCGCCGACCCGCACGCCCCCGCCGCGCGGACCGCGGCGTGGCGGGCCGCGTCGTCGGACACGCCGTCGAGCAGCACCACGAGGTCGGTCGGGGCCAGCGCGCACAAGGAGCCCGCCGGACCCAGCGCGCCGCCGAGCCGGTGCAGCGCAGGGACCGTCGGCGGCGCGTCGAGCCCGACGGCGAGGACGTGCGCGCCGTACCCCCCGACCCGGCCGCCGCGCCCGATCGCCTGCTCGAGCCGGTCCACGAACAGGGTCCGGTGCAGCACGCCCGAGTCGGGGTCGACGAGCGCCCGCTCGCGCAGCTCGCTGCGGTACCGCTCGACGTCGGACAGGATGGCGAGGGCGCCGACCATGCGGGCCGGGCGCCCTCCGGCGTCGTGCACGGTCACGGCGCGGCAGCGGACCCGCACGTGCTCGCCGTCCGCGCACCGCAGCCGGTGCTCGACGTCGAGCGGCTCGGTCGTCCCCGCGAGCTGCGCGGCGACGGCGGCGTGCACCGCCTGCAGGTCGTCCGGGTGCACGCGGCCGAGCCACTCCTCGGGGTCGTCCCGGAGGTCGGCCACGTCGCAGCCCACGATGCGCGCCCACGCCGGCGACCAGCGCACGGTGCCCGTCTCGACGTCCCAGTCCCATGTGCCGTCGTGGGACGCGATCGACACGAGCGCGGCCCGCTCGGCCCCCGCCTCGACCTCGAGCGCGAGCTCGCGGACGCGGTCCGCCGCGTCGGCGAGCGCGTGCTGCTGCTCCTGCAGCGAGCTGACCAGGGTCTCCCGGTCGAGCGCGACGGCGAGCATCGCCGCCCAGTGGTTGTACCGCTCGCGGGTGCTCGTCGTCCGCGTGTCGACGA
>JAQSXO010000097.1 GCA_029256625.1 Cellulosimicrobium sp.
GATCGGGCCGTCGTTCGCCGCCGGGTTCTTCGACCTCGACATGATGCGGCAGCTCGCGCAGGGCGTCGCGACGGGGGCCCAGGCGCTCCCGCCCGGCGTCGACAGAGCGGCCCTGGAGGCGGTCGCGACCATGTCCGACGCCGAGCTCGCGTTCTACGAGAACCAGTTCCTCTCGATGCAGCGCGAGATCTTCGTCGACCAGGCCGTCATGCACGAGGCGTACCTGGGCGGCGGCATGGAGGAGATGGAGCGGCTGCTCGAGGCCGGCGTCATCGACGACGCCGCCTACCAGGCCTGGGCGGACATCGAGGCCGGGCGGGGCGGCGACGCGCAGGCGCTCGCGGACGGCAACACCGCGCTGCTGTGGCGCGAGCAGAACCAGATCATCGCCGACGACTGGCAGACCATGCGGGGCCACCCCGTCACGGGCGAGGCGTTCACCTACCTCATGACCCTCGTCGGGGAGCCGTCCATCCCGGGCGCGGGCACGTACGCGCAGCACGACCCCTTCACGGTGAGCGTCGAGACGCCAGGCCCGGAGAACCTCGGCATCCCGTTCACGGGCATCTCGTTCGACAACCCCGTCCAGGGGACCGTGACGGTCGAGACCCCGCTCCCGGGAGGCAACATCGCCGACCAGGCGACGCGCTGGGAGTACATCTCGAACGACACGTTGCCCGCCTACCAGCGGCTCGTCACCCAGGACCCGGACCAGGCCGCGCAGATCATCGGCACCGACGTGTCCGACCGGATCGACGACTACCGGCTCACGGACCCCGCCCACATCGGTCGCATCCTTGACAGACTGACCGAGTGGGACGTGGACGTGGACCAGTGAGCCGGCTCGACGCGGGCGGGCGGCGACGGGCGGCGGCTCGGGCCGCGGTCGTCGTGCTCGCCGGGTCGCTCGTCCTGGCGGGGTGCACGGTGACGTTCGGCGACCCGGACGACGCGACCACGGGCCCGGGCGGGACGAGCACGGCGACCGGCGGGACGTCGTCGGCCGGCGAGACCGGGACCGCGACGACGATCGACGACATCGAGAGGGGCGAGCCCATGCGCTGGGACGTGAGCAGGCCGATCACCGCGGAGTCCGTGGGGCTGGGCGAGTCGCAGGCCGTCGTGCAGGTGCCCGACGGCGCGGCGCAGGTCGAGCTGACCCTCCCCGACGGCACGTGGACGACCACGGCCGAGGAGCTGACGATCCAGCCCCGCCGCGGGTACGTGAGCACGATCAACGTGTTCCGCACCCTGTCCGGCGGGCAGGCGGTCCACGACCAGCTCGTCGCCGACGCGGACGTCCTCGGCTTCCCCCGGTCGCAGGTCGACCGGTGGCTCGACGAGCTGCCCGCGTCGCTCGACGCGTCCCGCGCGGGCGGGACGCGCGAGCGCACCGGCATCAACGGCTCGAACGGTGACGTCGTCACCTCGGTGCAGATCAGCCACGAGCCCGGGCCGGGAGGCGACGAGAGCGTCCGCCTCTGGTACGCGATCAGCCCGGTCACCCCGGACTGAGGCCGCCCCCGCGGTCGCGGCCGCCGGGCAGGACGTGAAGAAGCCGGGGACGAACCGGGCCGGTTCGTCCCGAGCGTCCGGGGCGTCCGGGGCGTGGGGTAGCGTCCCTCCCGTCTCGAACGCCACGGAGCAGGGGAGCAGCGAGTGAGCAGCGTCGCGCACGACCACGGCCGGACGACCATGCAGGGCCGGCCGCGCTTCCGGCACCGGGCCGTGCGCTGGGCGAGCGCCGCGGCGCTCGCCCCCGTCCTGGCCCTGCCGCTCGCGGCCTGCACGCCCGACCGGCCGGAGGCGCAGGACGCGGCGGACGCGCTCGCGCAGGCGATCGAGGCGGGCGACGTGAGCGGGCTGGAGTTCCGCAACGGCGCGGCGACGGACGTCCAGGGCCACCTCGAGGCGGTGCTCGAGCCGCTCGCGCCGTACGAGCGCACGGTCGAGGTCTCGGCGGTGGACGTCGTCGAGGAGGGCGACGACGCGGGCGACCGCGCGACGGCGACGCTCGCCTACCGCTGGGAGGTCGCGGGCGAGCAGGCCTGGGAGTACACGACGACGGCCGAGCTGTCGTTCGCGGAGCCGGCCGACGGGGAGGACGGGCCCGGGGCGTGGGACGTCGTGTGGGAGCCGGACGTGCTCGTCCCCGAGCTCGGTCAGGGCGACCGGATCGCGGTCAACCGCGTGGCCGCCGTGCGCGCCGGCATCCTCGGCGCCGACGACGTCCCGATCGTCCAGGACCGGCCGGTCTACCGCATCGGCGTCGACAAGACCCTCGTCGCCTCGGGCGCATGGGACCGGGTCGCGCGCGAGCTCGCGGGCATCGTCGGGCTCGATCCCGAGGAGTACGCGCAGCGCGTCGCCGGGGCGGGGGAGAAGGCGTTCGTCGAGGCGATCACGGTCCGCACCGAGGACACGGCGGGGGTGGACGTCGACGCGGCCCGCGGCGTCGACGGCGTCCGGGTGCTCGACGACGAGATGCCGCTCGCCCCGACGCGCGAGTTCGCACGTCCCGTCCTCGGGCGCGTGGGGGACGCGACGGCGGAGATCGTCGAGGAGTCCGAGGGCGCGGTCGCCGCGGGCGACCAGGTCGGGCTCTCGGGCCTCCAGCGCCAGTACGACGAGCAGCTCCGGGGCGTCCCTGGTCTCTCCATCGAGATCGTGCCCGGCGAGGGCGACGCCGAGGAGGAGACGACGGAGGTCTTCGCGGTCGACCCGGTGGACGGCATCCCGCTGAGCACGACCCTCCGGCCGGACATGCAGGTCGCCGCCGAGGCGGTGCTCGCGGGGCAGGGGCCGAGCGCGATCGTCGCGATCCAGCCCTCGACGGGCGCGGTGCTCGCCGCGGCGAGCTCGACGGCGGGCGAGGGGCTCTCGACCGCGACGACCGGCCAGTACGCGCCGGGCTCGACGTTCAAGGTCGCGACGACGCTCGCGATGCTGCGTGCGGGGCTCACGCCCGACACGACCGTCGCGTGCCCGCCCACGATCTCGGTGGACGGCCGCGAGTTCCAGAACGTCCCGGGCTACCCGACGGGCGCGCTCGGCGACGTCCCGCTGCGCACGGCGTTCGCGAACTCGTGCAACACCGCGATGATCGGGCAGCGGGACACCGTGACGCAGCAGGCGCTGCACGACGCCGCGGCGTCGCTCGGGCTGGGGGTCGAGTCCGAGCTGGGGGCACCGGCGTTCTTCGGCGACGTCCCGACCGACTCGCAGGGCACCGAGCACGCCGCGTCGATGATCGGGCAGGGCAAGGTCCAGGCCTCGCCGCTCGCGATGGCGACGGTCGCGGCGAGCGTCGCCGCCGGGCACACCGTGTCGCCCGTCCTGGTCCACCCGGACGTGCAGACCGTCGCCGACGAGGAGCCGGCGGGGACCCTCACCGAGGAGGAGGCGACGACGCTGCGCGGCCTCATGCGTGCCGTCGTCACCGAGGGCTCGGCGTCGATCCTCCAGGACCTCCCGGGCGAGCCCGGTGCCAAGACGGGCACCGCCCAGTACGGCGACGGCAGCCAGTCCCACGCCTGGATGATCGCGACGCAGGGCGACCTCGCGGTGGCGGTGTTCGTCGAGACGGGCGACGGCGGCGCCGTCACCGCGGGTCCGCTGATGCACGCGTTCCTCGACGCGCCGAACGGCTGATCGTCGCTCTCGTCCGGCGCCCGGAATAGGACCGGGCGCCGGGTGGTTGACCACGAGCGGGTATGATCGGTTGCCGCGGGCGTCGATCTGCCCGCCTCGTCAGCGAGAACCCACCGTTCCGGGAGAACCTTCGTGTTCGTCAGCGTGCCTGCCTGGCAGCTCACCCAGCGCCGCGACGTCGACCTCCGTCGAGTCGCCAGCGCGCTGTGTCGCTGACCCCCCGTCGCCGCTGACGCCTCTCCGCCTCCGCACACCCGTCACGACCCCGGGTCGCCTCGCGACCTGAGCCGCTGACGCGCGTGGCGCGCCCCTGCCGTCAGGCCGCAGGTCACCCCGTGCCCCTGCGTCCCTGCCCCCGGGCCGCGCTGCTGCCGGCGCCCCGCGACGACGTCCCGAGCCCTCTCCCGAGAGCGGGCGCTCGTGCGCCCGCGTCACCCCGAAAGGTCCCCTGTGTCCTCGACCCCCTCGTCGGCCGTCTCGAAGGCCGACCCGCAGCAGGCGAGCCAGGCCCCGGCCTCGTCGCCCGCGAAGAAGAAGCGCCGGTTCCCCTCGTTCAGCGTCCAGATCCTGCTCGGCCTCGCGGTCGGCGTCGGCCTCGGTGCGATCGCCCTCGCGATGGGCCCGCAGGACGCGGCCGGCGAGGTCCCCAACGGCCTGACGACGACGCTCGACACGATCGGCTCGTCGTTCGTCACGCTGCTCAAGGCCGTCGTGCCGCCGCTGATCTTCACCGCGATCGTCGCGTCGATCGCGAACCTGCGTACCGTCACCAACGCCGCGCGCCTCGCGGGCCAGACGCTCCTGTGGTTCGCCATCACCGCGGCGATCTCCGTGGCCGTCGGCATCGGCCTGGGCCTGCTGTTCCAGCCGGGGAACCGCGCGTCGGTCTCGCTCGACGCCGCGTCCGAGCCGGGCCGCACCGGCACGTGGCTCGACTTCCTCAACGGCCTCATCCCGGGCAACGTCCTGGGCCTCGGCGCGAGCACGCAGGTCGAGGTGACCGACGGCGGCGCGAGCGCCAGCACGTCGGTGAGCTTCAACGTGCTGCAGATCCTCGTCGTCGCGCTCGTCATCGGCATCGCGGCGCTCAAGTCGGGCAAGAAGGCCGACCCGTTCCTCGCGTTCAACCGCTCCGCGCTCGCGATCGTGCAGAAGGTGCTGTGGTGGATCATCCGCCTCGCGCCGATCGGCACCGCCGGCCTCATCGGCTACGCCATCGCGGCGTACGGCTGGACGTCGCTCGCGTCGCTCGCGTGGTTCGCCGTCGCGATCTACGTCGGCCTCGCGGTCGTGCTGTTCGTCGTCTACCCGATCCTCCTGCGCACCAACGGCCTGAAGATCTCGAGCTACTTCCGCGGCGCCTGGCCCGCGATCCAGCTCGCGTTCGTGTCGCGCTCCTCGATCGGCACGCTGCCCGTGACGCAGCGCGTCACCGAGCGCAACCTCGGCGTCCCGAGCGAGTACGCGTCGTTCGCCGTGCCGCTGGCGGCGACCACCAAGATGGACGGTTGCGCCTCGATCTACCCGGCCATCTCGGCGATCTTCGTCGCGCAGATCTTCGGCATCGACCTGTCGATCACCGACTACCTGCTCATCGCGTTCGTGTCCGTCGTCGGCTCCGCCGCGACCGCGGGCCTCACCGGCGCGATCGTCATGCTGACCCTCACGCTCTCGACCGTGGGCCTGCCGCTCGCGGGCGTGGGCCTGCTGCTCGCGATCGACCCGATCCTCGACATGGGCCGCACCGCGGTGAACGTCGCGGGCCAGGCGCTGGTCCCGACGATCGTGGCGAAGCGCGAGGGCATCCTCGACCTGGAGCAGTACGAGGCCGCGACGGCCGAGGACCTCTTCGTGGACGAGGACGACGACGCGTCGTCCGAGACGACCGACACCGAGGCCGCGGCGACCGCCGAGACCGCGCCGTCGGGCACCAAGGAGCCGGTCGGCGCCTCCGCCTGACACCGGCCGCGCGATCACGCGCTGCCGAGCACGACATGGGTGCCGTTGTCCACGCGACAGCGGCACCCTTGTCGTTCTCGGCGTCAGGGCTGGGGGCGCCCCTCGAGCAGGACCGCGAGGCGCGAGCGGTACTCCTGCTCGTCGATCTCGCCGCGTGCGTACCGCTCGCCGAGGATCGCGACGGGGTCGGGACCGGCGGTGCGCCACGCGCCCGGGCCGCCCGGTCCCCAGCCGCGTCGAGCACGCCGGGCGATCAGGAAGATCACGGACGCGAACAGCAGGAACCACAGCAGGGGGAAGACGAACCACCACGGCCCGGGCCCCCAGCCGGCGTGCGCCACGTGCGCGACGGCCTCCGAGGGGACCACGGCGGCCCCGGTGAGTGCGGTGAGCATGACGACCTCCGGTGTCGGTGCGCCCCGCCGGTCGGCGGGGGCGGCCGCGATCCGGCCGCACCTCCAGGCTTCCCGTCGCCCGACGCCGCGTCGTCCCCCGCAGGTGCCGACGTCACTCGTCCCGTGGTGCCGGTGTGGCCCTGGGCGCGAGGCAGGACGGCGTCAGCCCGCCCAGCCGGGGCGCACGAGCCCGGACTCGTACGCGGCGACGACGAGCTGTGCGCGGTCGCGCGCGCCCACCTTGGCCATGACCCGCGACACGTGCGTCTTCACGGTCGACTCCGACAGGTAGAGCGTCCCCGCGATCTCGTCGTTCGACAGCCCGCCCGCGACCTCGACGAGCACCTCGCGCTCGCGCGGCGTGAGCTCCTCGACGCCGCGCACCGGCCCGACGGCGCGCGTCGCGTTCGCGACCCGGGACAGCAGGCGCCGGGTCACCGTCGGGGAGAGCAGCGCGTCCCCGCGCGCCGCGACGCGCACGGCCCGGACGAGGTCGACGGGCTCGGTGTCCTTGACGAGGAACCCGCTCGCACCGCCGCGGATCGCGTCGGTCACGTACTCGTCGAGCTCGAACGTCGTGACGACCACGACGTGCACGTGCGCCGCCGCGCGGTCGGCGACGATGCGCCGCGTCGCCTCGAGCCCGTCGAGGCCGGGCATGCGGATGTCCATGAGCACGACGTCGGGCAGGTGCTCGAGCGCGAGGCGGACGGCGTCGTCCCCGGTCGCGGCCTCGGCGACGACGCGCATGTCGTCCTCGGAGTCGATGAGCGCGCGGAACCCGCCCCGCACGAGCGCCTGGTCGTCGGCCAGCACGACGTCGATCATGGAGCCTCCTCGCGCCGCGGCGGTGCGCCGTCGGTCCCGTGGGACCGTTCGGTCGTGCCCGGCCGGGACGTCGTGCCCGGCCAGGGAAAGACTGCCCGCACCCGGAAGCCGCGTCCAGCGGTGCCGGTTCCCGGCCCCGGCTCGGGCGCCGGACCCGCCGCGAGCGACCCGCCGGCACTCTCCACGCGCTCGCGCATGCCGCGCAGGCCGTACCCGGGCTCGACGCCCGAGGGCGCACCCGCGCCGTCGTCGGTCACGGTCACCGTCACGAGCCGCCCGCCCGGCGTCCCGACGGGCACGTCGTCGAGGTCGACGTCGACCCGGACGTCGACGTGCGTCGCGCCGCGCGCGTGCCGGCGGACGTTCGTCAGCGCCTCCTGGACCACGCGGTAGACGACGCCCGCGAGCCGGTCGGGGAGGTCGGCAGCCGTGGCGCCGACGTCGAGCGCGACGGAGAGCCCGCCGCCCTCCGCCTGCTGCACGAGCCGCGGGAGCGCGGCGAGGTCCCACGTCGGGGCGAGCGGCGCGCCGTCGTCCCCGTCCTCGCCCCGCACGATCCCGAGCACCGCGCGGACCTCGTCGAGCGCCTCGGTGCTCGTCGTGCGGATCGCGGTGAGTGCGCTGCGGGCCTGGTCCGGGTCGCGGTCGAGCAGGTGCAGCCCGACGCCTGCCTGCACCGTGATGGCGGAGAGCGAGTGCGCGAGGACGTCGTGGACCTCGCGCGCGATGCGCAGGCGCTCGTCCGCCACCGCCGTCCGCTCGCGCTCGGCACGCGCCACCCGCTCGGCCTCGCGCGCGGCGGCCAGGCGCACGGAGCGGTCCCGGACCGCCCCGGCGACGAGCAGCACGACGACGGTCCAGGCGGTCCCGCCGAGGAGCGTCGCCGGGGGCGGCGCGTCGGGGCGCAGCGCCGCGGCGGCGACGACGGCCCCTGCCAGCAGCACGGCCCCGCCCCAGGCCACGCGGCGCGCCCGCTCCGCCGGTCCGCTGAGGAGCACCCCCACGAGCACGCCGACGGGCCCCGCGAGCGCCGGTCCCCACGCGTACCCGGCGACGAGGAAGACGGCGACCGCCGCGACGGACACCGCCACCGCGACGACCGGGCGCGGCACGAGGAGCACCAGCGCGAGCGGGGAGACGAGGAGCAGCGCGACGGCGACGAGGTCGAGCGGCCGCGCGCCGGGCTGTCCGTGCGTCGCGCCCGCCGACCCGAGGACCGAGACCACCGCGAGCACCACGGCGAGGAACGCCCGGGGGCGGCGACGGTCGAGCGGGCCCATGCGTCGCACGCTACGCCGCGCGCGGCCGGGCCGCGTCCGTCCGGGGTGCCGGCCGCCGTCGTCCCGGGGTGCCGTGCGTGGACGAACCGCGCCCCGGGTGATCCCGGTTCGCCAGACGTGTCACACGCCGGGCCCCGCCGGTGTCTCATGCCCGACACCCCGTCGAGACGACACGAGACACTCAGGAGGAGACATGACGACACGAGTGCCGCCCACCGAGGTCACCGGGCTCTACGGCTCCCTGGTCAAGCGCGCGACCCGCTCGATGTTCGGCGAGGTGCCGGAGTCGATCGGCGTGCTGTGGCACCACCCGGCGGTCTTCAAGGACCTCATGGGCGTGGGGCGCAAGTCCGAGAAGTGGGACCGGCTGGACCCGAACCTCGCGACGTTCGCGCAGATGGCGTCTGCCGCGACGGTCGGCTGCGAGTTCTGCCTCGACCTGCACTACTTCCGGTCGCGCAACGAAGGGCTGGACGAGGTGAAGGCGCGGGAGGTGCCGCGCTGGCGCGAGTCCGCCGTCTTCACGCCTGTCGAGCGTCGGGTCATGGAGTACGCGGAGGGGATGAGCCAGACCCCGCCCGCCGTGACGGACGAGCTGTCGGCCGCGCTGCTCGACGACCTCGGCCCGGCCGGGCTCGTCGAGCTCGCGGCCCGCGTGGGCCTGATGAACGCGACGGCGCGGTCGAACGTCGCGCTCGGCATCCGGTCCGAGCAGTTCGCGGCGTCGTGCGGTCTGCCGCCGCTCGCCCCCCGGTCCGTCGCCGCGGCTCCGGCCGTAGGGTCGGACGCATGAGCGACGACCCCTTCGTCCGCCACCGCAGCCTGCTCTTCACCGTCGCGTACGAGCTCCTCGGCTCGGCCGTCGACGCGGAGGACGTCGTCCAGGAGACGTGGCTGCGGTGGGCGGACGTCGACCACGCGCAGGTGCGCGACGCGCGCGCCTACCTCGTGCGGATCGTCAC
>JAQSXO010000098.1 GCA_029256625.1 Cellulosimicrobium sp.
GTACACGTTGAGCAGGGCCACGCCCCCGAAGAGCCAGTCGAGCACGCCCCCACGGTACGGGGGGTTCGCCGCGCGCGGCGCGACGAGCGTCGTTAGCGTGGAGTCGCTCGACGCAACGACCTCCCGTGCCCGGCGACGGGCACCTCCCACCAGGAGTCGCCATGGCGCAGCAGGACGCGAGCGGGGCCGCCGGCCCCGCCCCGACGACGACGTCCCCGTCCACCTCCCCGACCCTCATGCTCGTCCTCGCGACGATCGGGTTCGCCGTGAACTTCTGGGCGTGGGCTCTCATCAGCCCGCTGGGCGCGGCGTACGGGCAGCTCTACGACCTCACGGACGTGCAGGTCTCCGTCCTCGTCGCGGTCCCCGTCGTCGTCGGCTCGCTCGGTCGCATCCCGGTCGGCGCGCTCACCGACCGGTACGGCGCCCGAGTCATGTTCCCGCTCGTCAGCGCGTTGACGATCCTGCCCGTGCTCTTCGTCGGGCTCGTCGCGGACAGCTTCGCGGCGCTGCTCGTCGGTGGGTTCTTCCTCGGACTCGGTGGCACCGCGTTCGCCGTCGGCGTCCCGTTCGTCAACGCCTGGTACCCGCCCGCCCGCCGTGGCACGGCGATCGGGATCTTCGGCATGGGCATGGGCGGCACGGCGATCTCCGCGTTCACCACCGTGCGCATCCGCGACGCGTGGGGCGACGCCGCACCGTTCCTCCTCGTCGCCGTGATCCTCGCCGTGTTCGCCGTCGTGTCGTGGCTCCTGCTGCGCGTCCCGCCCGGCCGCGCGGCCGCCCCCGCCGGCGGCTTCTGGGCGCGCACGTGGGCCACGTTCCGCCTGCCCGCGACCCTCCAGCTCTCGTGGCTCTACGCCGTGGGGTTCGGCGGCTTCGTCGCGTTCTCCGTCTACCTGCCCACGTTCCTCGTCAACGCCTACGACCTCACCGCCTCCGACGCCGCCGCCCGCACCGCCGGGTTCGTCGTGCTCGCGGTCCTCATGCGCCCTGTGGGCGGGGCGCTGTCCGACCGGTTCGGCGGCGTGCCCGTCTCCGTCGTGTGCTTCGCCGTCGTGACGGCGCTCGCCGCGGTCGTCGCGTTCCAGCCCTCGCTCGTGCCGGTCGGGACCGTCGCGTTCCTCGGCCTCGCCGCAGCCCTCGGCGCGTCGTCCGGCGCGACGTTCGCGCTCGTCTCCAAGGTCGCCCCGGTCGAGAAGGTCGGCGCCGTCACCGGCCTCGTCGGCGCGGCCGGCGGCCTCGGCGGGTTCATCCCGCCGCTGCTCATGGGTGCCGTCTACCAGCTCGAGGGCACCTACGGCCTCGGCTTCGCGCTCCTCGCCCTCACTGCCCTGCTCACCCTGCTGTTCACCCTCGGCCCCGTCCGCCGCGGCGTCCAGGCCCGCGCCGCCGCCTCGACCTGATCCCCCGAGCACGACCGCCGGTGCCGAAGGATCCCCCCGTCTGCCGAGGTAGCACCCTGGTCCCGCGAGATCAGGTGGAGGCAGGAGAGGCCGGGCCCCGGGCGACGAGGCGCGGGAGGAGGAACCAGAGGCCGACGAGCAGGACGAGCGCGCAGGCGCTCGACCACAGCGCCGCGGTGCGGTTCACGACGACGTCGACCCGCCGACGCGGGCGATGCGGTCGCTCATCGTGACCAGCGCGGTCTTGCGGTGCTTGCGGAACAGCGCGCGGTGCAGGCTCACGGGCGTGACGAACAGGCCGGTGGACAGCACGGCGAGCGCCACGAGGGTGAGGTAGACGCCGGTCTGGAACGTGTCGAGGTCGCCGAAGCGCTGCTGGAACGGCAGCGTGAGCAGGAACCCCGTGAGGATCTGCACCCCCATCTGCATGACGCGCAGCTCCTGGAGCAGCTCCGCCCAGTTCCGGTCCGAGCGCTCGTCGGCCGACTCGTCACGTCCGTCGCTGACCTGCGTGGTCATGAGTCCTCCCTCTCGCCGCCCCTGGGATAATCTTCCTTCTGCTGGGGTCAGGAATCGGCTCCGTCCTGATCGATCTCCGGGGACCCCCATCGATGGACGCTGCTCTGCCCTCCGACGCCGCTGAACACGACGACGTCGTCCCGCCGGCTCTCGCCGACCTCCTCGCCGCGCTCGGCCCGGGTGACCCCCAGCCGGTCGGACGCTTCCGCGTGGACGTCGCCACCGACACGTGGTGGTGGTCGGACGAGGTGTACGAGATGCACGGCTTCGCGCCGGGCGAGGTCGTCCCGACGACGGCGCTCGTGCTGTCCCACAAGCACCCCGAGGACCGCGAGCGCGTCGCGAGCGAGCTCGCGCAGGCGGCGCGCACCGGGGAGCCGTTCGGATCCATGCACCGCATCGTGGACGCGACGGGGCGTACTCGCACGCTCGCCGTGGCCGCGCAGGGCCGCCGCCTGGACGGCGGAGCCCCGTGGGCGGCGGTCGTGGGGTACTTCGTGGACCTGACGACCGCGCACGAGGAGGCGGCGCGCCGCGAGGCGACGGCGTCGATCCGTGCGGCGGACGCGTCCCGTTCGGTGATCGAGCAGGCGAAGGGCGTCCTCATGACGGCGTTCGCGATCGGGCCGGACGACGCGTTCGAGCTGCTGCGCCGTCGGTCGAACGACGCCAACGTGCCCGTGCGGGAGCTCGCGCGGCGGCTGGTCGCGGGTGTCGTCGACGGGTCGGTCACGGGCACCGGGGTGGTCGACGACGCCGCCCGACGTCACATCGACCGGCTCCTCGAGGGCGCGGGCGGCGGGGGCGGAGAGGAGCCGCGGGGCGCGGCCGGCTGACCGGTCCGACCGCGTGGCGCCGGGAGCGCCGGCGCGACCTCACGCGTCAGTCCGTCCCGACCCCGGGGATGCGCCGCGTCTCCACGACCTGGCGCGCGATGTCGACGAGCTTGATGTTCGCGTCCTGGGACACGCGGCTCAGCACCGCGAACGCGCGCCCGGGCGTGAGCGAGTAGCGCTCCATGACGATCCCCTGGGCCTGCCCGATGAGGGTGCGGGTCTGGACGGCGGACTGGAGCTGCTCCTCCGTCCGGGCGGCCGAGATCGCCGCCGCGGCGACGGCTGCGAACGTGGCCGCGAGGTGGTGGGCGTCGGCGTCGAACGCGTCGCGGGACGTCGAGTACATGTTGAGCGCGCCGTGCGCGTTCTCCGACGTGTAGAGCTGCACGCACAGCATCGAACGGACCCCGAGCTCGCGCGCGGCGGTGGGCGCCCACAGCGGCCAGCGCGCGTCGGTCTCGATGTCGCCCGACTCGACGAGCGCGTGGTCGTGCACCGCGTCCAGGCACGGTCCCTCGCGGAACTCGTACTGGAGCTCGTCACCGCGAGCGACGAGCGGGTCGGACACGGCGGGGCTCTCGATGCGCCCGCGCGTGACGAGTGACACGCCCGCGGACTCGCACCCGTCCACCATCGAGACGGCGAGCTCGACGACGCGGTCGAGGGTCTGCTGGAGGGTCGGCTCGTCGGCGAGCGCCCGGGCGGCGTCGGCCACGAGCGCGGCGACGCCCTGCTCCTCGGTGCCGCCCACGATCTCCGGCACCCCGGCGACGGTCTCGGCCTGCGGCGTCGGGACGGTGGCACGCGGGCCCGCCGGCATCCCGACGGTCCCCTGCTCGACGCTCTGCTCGATGCTCGTCATCTCGGCCTCCTCACGGTTCCCCGCCCCAGCGTAGATCGCTCCAGCGGCGGCCGGTACCCGGCGAGGCGAGCCGCGCGACACACCGTGCGCGGCTGCCTCGCCGGTCGTGCCGGAGGCCCCGCCCGGGCGTGGTGCCCGGGCGGGTCGGGGGCGGTGGCCGTCTCGCCCGCACAGGGCGTGGCGGCTGATGTCCCACGGGCACCGTCGCTCTCGCGGCGGACCCGCCCCCGGGCGGGCGCGCACGCCCACCCTCCGACCCTCCCGCGCGGGTCGCGGCCCTCGGCCGATCCGTCCGCGGCCCGCACGGGGAGGTCTCTTCCACGCCCTAGAACACGGGCTTCCCTCCCGTCACCCCGAGCACGGTGCCGGAGACGTAGCTCGCGTCCGTCGGGGAGGCGAGGAAGACGAACGCCGGGGCGACCTCGCCCGGCTGTCCGGCCCGCCCGAGGGGCGTGTCCTGCCCGAACTTCTCGATCTTCTCCTCGGGCTGGGTCGCCGGCTGGAGGGGTGTCCAGATGGGACCCGGCGCGACGGCGTTGACCCGGATGCCTCGCGGCCCGAGCTCGGCCGCGAGGTTCACCGTGAGGTTGTTGATCGCGGCCTTGGTCGACGCGTAGTCGAGCAGCGACGTCGACGGCTGGAACGCCTGGATCGACGAGTTGTTGACGATCGCCGACCCCTCCCCCAGGTGCTCGAGCGCCGACTGCGTGACCCAGAGCAGCGCGTAGAGGTTCGTCTTGAGGACGCGGTCGATCTCGTCCGTCGTGACGTCCTCGATCGACTCGCGCCGCGCCATCTGGAACCCGGCGTTGTTGACGAGCACGTCGAGCCCGCCGAGCTCCGCGACGGCGCGCCCGGGCAGGGCGCGCGCCGTCGCCTCGTCGGTCAGGTCGCCGGGCAGGAGGGCGCACGCGCGGCCCGCCTCGCGGACCCACCGCGCCGTCTCCTCGGCGTCCTCCTGCTCCTCGGGCAGAAAGCCGATCGCGACGTCGGCGCCCTCCCGCGCGAACGCGATGGCGACGGCCCGCCCGATGCCCGAGTCGCCGCCCGTGACGAGCGCGCGGCGCCCCTCGAGCCGCCCGCTGCCGCGGTACGACTCCTCGCCGTGGTCGGGCGCCGGGTCCATGGGCCCGGTGAGGCCCGGGGGCTCCTGCTGCTGGGCCGGGAAGGCGGTCTCGTCCGTCATGTCGTCGTCCCTCCGTTCCGTCGGGGTCCTGTCACGCGGCTCACGAGCGCGCGGGCTCGCGACGTCGCGCGAGCTGGGCGTCGTGCGCACGCGGCCGGGCGACCGGGCGCACGGCGGCGAACGCCCCCGCGAGCGTCGCCTCGGCCGTCGGGCCCACGCCGCCGGCCTTGCTCAGCGCCCGCATGACCTGCGCGGCGGTCTCCTGCACCGGGACGCCGGCCTCGCCGGCGGCCTCGGCGAGGAGCTGGCTCGCCGCGACGTCGTCGACGCCGTGCACCGCCATGAGCACGCCCTTGACCTGCTCGACGGCCGCCTGGCTGACGAACGCACGCGTCACCGCACGCTGCGACTCGCGCTCGAGCGCTTCCTTCTGGGTCGGGCTGACGTCGACGACGTAGCCCGCGATCTCGACGACGCGTCCCCGCGCGTCCCGGCGCCCCTGCCCCGTCACGACGACGGAGCGGGCCTTGCCGTGCCCGTCGACGATGCGGTGCGCGCACGAGAAGGGCCGGCCGGACCGGATCGCCTCCGTCGCGGCACGCACCACACGGGCGCGGTCGTCGGGGTGCTTGCGCGAGCGCAGCGCGTCCAGGCTCGGCTGAACGTCCCCCGGCGTCCAGCCGTGCATCGTGTACACCTCGTCCGACCACCACCACGTCCCGGAACCGAGCTCGACGCGGTACTGCCCCACCAGGAGGTGCGTGCCCACGGCGAGCACCTCGGCGAGGGCTGCGGGCCGCACGGGCGCGGACTGGTCGGGGGTGAGGGTGGTGGTCACGGAGTTCGAGGCCATGGTGTCCTCCCAAGTTTCGGGGGGCTTCGGGCCGCTTCATGACTCCGTTCTCCAACCTAGCCCACTCGTCCGGAGTCGGCACCCGGGCTCCGCTACGGTGCGGGCATGACCCGCGAGCCGCGCCGGACGATCGCCCAGCACGCCGACGACGCGCTCGCGCTCGTCCGCCCGACGCCGCCCACGGACCTCCCGCTCGAGGACGCGGTCGGGGCGGTCCTCGCCGCAGACGTCGTCTCGACGCTCGACGCCCCCGCGTTCGACGCGTCCGCGATGGACGGCTACGCGGTGCGGTCGGCCGACGTGGCGGGGGCCACGACCGGTTCGCCCGTCGCGCTGCGCGTGGTCGGCGACGTCGCGGCGGGGGCTCCGGGCTTCGACGACCACCTCGGCCCCGGGGAGGCGGTCCGGATCATGACCGGCGCCCCCGTGCCGCGCGGCGCCGACGTCGTCGTGCCCGTCGAGCGCACGTCCACGCGGCGCTTCACGCCCGGCGCCGCCGGGAGCGGCCCGGCGACGGTCGAGATCCACGACGCGACGCGCAGCAACGTGCGGGCGCGCGGCGAGGACGTGCGCCGCGGCGACGTCGTCGTCGAGGCCGGGGCCGTGCTCACCGCGCGCCACGTGTCCGTCGCCGCGTCCGCGGGGCACGCGACCGTGCGCGTGCACCGGGCACCGCGCGTCGCCGTGCTCTCCACGGGCAGCGAGCTCGTGGCGCCGGGGACGGCGCCGGGCCCGGGCCGGATCCCCGACTCCAACTCCGTCCTGCTCGCCGCGTCGGCCCGCGCGGCGGGAGCGCGCGTGGTGCGGCGGGGCGCGGTCGGCGACACCGCCGCCGCGCTCGTCGCGGCCCTCGACGACCTGCTGGCCGCGTTCGACGGCGCACCGCCCGACCTCCTCGTCAGCACGGGCGGGGTGAGCGCGGGGGCGTTCGACGTCGTGCGCGAGGTCCTCGACCCCGCGACGCGCGCCGGGACGGCGTGGGAGGGCGCGGTCGACGACGCGCGGCTCGTCGCGGTCGGCATGCAGCCCGGCAAGCCGCAGGGGCTCGCGCGGTGGCGCGGCGTCCCCTGGCTCGCGCTGCCCGGCAACCCGGTGAGCGCGTTCGTCTCGTTCGAGCTGTTCGTGCGGCCCGCCCTCGACCGCCTGCGGGGCGTCCCCGGCACGGGCCGCGCGCTCGTGGAGCGCGTCGCCGCGGAGGGCTGGTCGTCGCCGTCCGGGCGCGAGCAGCTCGTGCTCGTGCGGCACACCGCGCCCGACGGCGGTCAGGTCGTCCCCGCGGGCCGGCACCGCGACCGGGGGTCGGACCCCGCGGGGGCGCGGGGTTCCGGGTCGCACCGCGTGAGCGCGCTCGCGCACGCCGACGCGCTCGCCGTCGTCGGCGCCGACGTCACGGCCGTCGAGCCCGGCGACGCCGTCCGGGTGCTGCTCCTCGGCTGACCGCCGGGGTCACTTCTGCGCGGGCGGCGGGTGGCCCTCCGAGGCCTGCACGACGACGATCCCCTGGCCCGAGAGCGCGAGTTGGTACGCCTCGCCGGACCCGCGCCCGATCGCCGCGGCGAGCTTCGCGGTCTTGCGGATCGAGGACTGCAGCGACGTCGACCACAGCACGGCTGCCTGCATGTCGACGTACGTCGGGACGTCGACGTCGAGCACGACGGGCGTGCCGAACGCCGTGACGGCGAGCGCGCCGGTCCCAGTGAACGTCGTGTTGAACAGCCCGCCGCTGAGCATCGACGCGCCCTCGACACGGTTGATGTCCCAGGTCAGCGAGCTCTCGAACGCGAGCACGTTCGCGCCGTTGACGGTCACGCCCTCGTCCTCCAGGTGCAGCACGAACACCTGGTCCGCCTCCTGCGCGAGGAAGACGTCGCCGCTCCCGGACACCTTCATGAGGGACATGCCCTCGCCCGTGAACGCCTTCTTGAACATCTTGCCGAGGCCGCCGCTGCCCTCGTACGCGAAGTCGACGTCGCCCTGGTAGGCGACCATCGAGCCCTGCTTGGCGAAGAAGAACCCGCCCGTGCCGCGGAGGTCCACCTTGAGCATGCGGTCGTTCTGGAGCTGGAAGCTGCCGGGCTCGACGGAGCGCTCGGCGTGGTCGAGGAGTGAGCTGCGCATGCACCGATCCTCGCGGCTCGCGGACCCGGGCGCACGCGAGGGTCCTCCGGCCCGTCCGCGCGGCGGGTCGCGCGTGCGAGAGTGGCGCCATGAGCTCCACGCACGACTTCACCCACCTCGACGAGCGCGGTCACGCGCGCATGGTCGACGTCACCGCCAAGCAGCCCACCGTCCGCTCCGCGACGGCGACCGGGGTCGTGCGGTGCTCCCCGGAGATCGTCGCCGCGCTGCACGACGGGACGGTCCCCAAGGGCGACGTGCTCGCCGTCGCGCGGATCGCGGGCATCGCGGGCGCCAAGCGCACGGCCGAGCTGCTGCCCCTCGCGCACGTCATCGGGGTGCACGGCGCCGTCGTCGACCTCGTCGTGGGCGACCACGGCGTCGACGTCACCGCGACCGTGCGCACCGCCGACCGCACGGGCGTCGAGATGGAGGCGCTCACCGCCGTCGCCGTCGCGGGGCTCGCGGTCGTCGACATGGTCAAGGGGCTCGACAAATCCGTCGAGCTCACGGACGTCCGCCTCGTCGCCAAGACCGGGGGCAAGTCCGGCGACTGGCACCGCGAGCCGTGACGCCCCGACCCGCCGACCCGGCGTTCGCGTTCGACGCCGTCGTGCTGGCCGGGGGCCGGGCGGAGCGGCTGGGGACGCCCAAGCCGGGCGTCGTCGTCGGGGGCCGGCCGCTGCTGGAGCACGCGCTCACGGCCACCGCCGGCGCGGGGCGGACGGTCGTCGTCGGGCCGGAGGAGCTCGCCGACCCCGCCCGCTACGTCCTGACGCGCGAGGACCCGCCGTTCGGCGGGCCCGTCGCGGGCATCGCGGCAGGGCTGAGCGCACTCCCCGGGTCCGACGACGGCGGCGCGCCCTGGGTGCTCGTCCTCGCGTGCGACGTCCCCCGGGCCGTGGAGGCGGTGCCCGCGCTGCTCGCCGCGGCGCGCCACCGGACGGACGAGGTGGCGGTGCACGCGGTGCGCGGCGGGCGCGAGCAGTGGCTCGTGGGGCTGTACGAGCGGGCGGCGCTCGCCGACGCGCTCGCGGCGCTCCCCACGGTCCACGGCGCGTCGGTGCGCCGCCTGCTCGCCGGGCTGCCCGCGCTCGCCGTCCCCGACGACGACGGCGCCACCGACGACGTGGACACGTGGGAGGATGCCCGCGAGCAGGACCGCCGCCTGGGCGCGGGTGCGGTGCCGGCGCCCGACGACACCCCGGACGACAGCAGGAGGCCACGATGACGAACCTCGAGCGCTGGGTCGACACGCTGGCGAGCGACCTCGACCTCGACCCCCAGGTGGTGGACATCGGCGCGATCCTCGACCTCGCGCGCGACGCCGCGCACGGCATCGAGCGTCCCGCCGCACCGCTCACGACGTTCGTTGCCGGCTACGTCGCCGGGCTGGCCGCGCACGACGGGTCGGGCCGCACCGTGCAGGACGTCCTCGACCGCGCCGCCGAGCTCGCGCTCGCGTGGACGCCGGAGCCCGAGCTGCCCGGCACCGCGGCGCCGGCCGAGACGCAGGACTGAGAGATGGCGACCGTCCGCTACTTCGCCGGCGCGCGCGACGCCGCCGGCACCGAGACCGAGACCGTCGACGCGACGACGGTCGGCGAGCTGCACGCGGCGCTCGTCGCGCGCCACGCGGCGCTCGCGGACGTGCTCCCGCGCTGCTCGCTCCTCGTCGGCGGCGTGCGCGCGTCGAGCGACGACACCCCGCTCGTCCCGGACCAGCCGGTCGACGTCCTCCCACCGTTCGCCGGCGGCTGACCCGGCCCGTGCCGAACAGGCGGTCCCGGTTCGTCGCGCTGCCGGGACCCGCCCGGACCGCCTGCTCGGCCGGCAAGATCGCCTGGTCGTCAGTGGTCGCCGCCGTCGAGCTGCGCGAGGACGTGCGGCAGGAGCGGCTCGAGGACCGCCCAGCCGTCGCGCACGCCGCCCGTCGACCCGGGCAGGTTCACGACGAGCACCCGGCCCTCCGGGCCTGACGCGATCCCCGCGAGCCCGCGCGACAGCACGGCCGCGGGCACGTGCGCGGCGCCTCGCCGGCGCAGCTCCTCCGCGATGCCCGGGACCTCCTTGTCCAGGACCTCGCGCGTCCCCTCCGGCGTCAGGTCGCGCGGCCCGACCCCGGTCCCCCCGGTCGTGAGCACGACGCGCGCTCCCCCGGCCGCGGCCCGGGCGAGGGCGTCGCGCACGGAGGCGACGCCGTCGGGCACGAGGTCCGTGACGACGGCCCAGCCCGCGGCCCCGAGGAGCCGCGCGAGCAGCGGCCCGGAGCGGTCCTCCGCCTCGCCGCGCGAGCAGCGGTCGGACACGGTGACGACGGCGACGGTCGCGTCCGCGGGCCGTCCGGTGGGTGCGCTCATGGCGCCACGGTAGCGACCCGCAGGGCCGCGTCCGGCCGGGCCCCGGGCGGGTGCGCGGCGGGACGCGCTCGGCGCGCGCGATCCGCCCCTTCTGGGCATAGTGGCTGTGGACCGACCCCCGCCGTCCCTGCTCGCCCCAGGAGGCTCGTATGTCGTACGTGTCCGTGCCGTCAGCGTCGCCGGTGCGCGTGCCCTCGCGGGCGCGCCCGGCGCGGCCCGTCGCCGCAGCAGGGGACGGGAGCGCGGCATGACGACGACGTCCGACGGGCCGGTCGAGGACGCGCTGCTCAGGCTGGGGAAGCACCTCAAGCGCGGGCAGGTGTCGGACGACCTGCGGCAGGTGTTCCTGACCGGCGGACGCCAGGGCGAC
>JAQSXO010000559.1 GCA_029256625.1 Cellulosimicrobium sp.
CGAGGGCTACGAGACGCTCATGACCGCCGACTACAGCCAGATCGAGATGCGCATCATGGCGCACCTGTCGGGCGACGAGGGCCTCATCGAGGCGTTCCGTTCCGGTGAGGACCTGCACTCCTACGTCGGGTCGCGCGTGTTCGAGGTCCCGGCGGCCGAGGTCACGCCCGCGATGCGGTCGAAGATCAAGGCGATGTCGTACGGCCTCGCGTACGGGCTGTCGGCGTTCGGTCTCTCGCAGCAGCTCACCATCGAGGTGGGCGAGGCGCAGAAGCTCATGGACGACTACTTCGAGCGCTTCGGCGGCGTGCGCGACTACCTGACCGGCGTCGTCGACGAGGCGCGCGCGACCGGCTACACCGCGACGATCCTCGGGCGCCGCCGGTATCTTCCCGACCTCACCAGCGACAACCGCCAGCGTCGCCAGATGGCCGAGCGCATGGCTCTCAACGCGCCCATCCAGGGCAGCGCGGCCGACATCATCAAGGTCGCGATGCTCAACGTCCAGCGCGCGATCGACGAGCAGGGGCTGCGCTCGCGGCTGCTCCTCCAGGTGCACGACGAGCTCGTGGTCGAGGTCGCACCGGGCGAGCGGGACGCCGTCGAGAAGGTGCTGCGCACGCAGATGGGCGCGGCGGCGGACCTCGACGTGCCGCTCGACGTCTCGGTCGGCGTCGGCGCCACGTGGCACGAGGCGGGCCACTGACCCGGGCGCGTCAGCCCGGGAGGCGCGTGCGGAAGATCGCGGTCCCGGGCAGGTAGGCGCCGCGCACCGGGCCCCACCCGCCCCACACCTCGGTGTTGTCGTCGGGCCACTCGGGCTCGACGACGTCGCACAGCTGCAGCCCGGCCGCGACCACCTCGCGCACGTGGTCGCCGAGCGTGCGGTGGTACTCCGCGTAGACGAGGCGGCCGGTGTCGTCCGTCTCGACGTAGGGGCGCCGGTCGAAGTAGGAACGGTTCGCGGTGAGACCGTGCGCGCCGGGGTCGTCGGGGAAGGCCCAGCGCGTGGGGTGCGTGACGGAGAACGTCCAGGTGCCGCCGGGCCGCAGGACACGCCCGACCTCGCGGTGGACCGCCTCCGCGTCCGGGACGAACGGGATCGCGCCGAACGATGTGAACGCGACGTCGAAGACGTCGTCCGCGAACGGCAGGCGGCGCGCGTCCGCCTGCACCACCGGGACCCGTACCCCGGTGGCCCGGTCGAGCGCCGTCCCCGCGGCCAGCATCCCGCGGGAGATGTCGGTCGCGACCACGTGGGCGCCCTGCGTGGCGAGCCAGCGCGAGCACTGGGCCGCCCCCGCGCCGACCTCGAGCACGCGGAGTCCCGCCACGTCGCCGAGCAGCCGGGCGTCGCGCTCGCGCAGCCCCTCCGGGCACCAGCAGAAGTCGGCGGCGCCGAGGAACGCCCCGTGCTCGTCGAGGTACTCGTCGGCGTTCGCGTCCCACCACGCCCGCCCGGCCCGGCCGCCCTCGGCGGCGGGCACGTCCCGGTAGCCGGCGTCGGCGGTCGGCCCGGGCGGGGCGACGTCGTGCGGGGCGGGGGCCTGCGGCGGCACGGGGGGAGGGGTCGCGCTCATGCGGCCATTCTCCCGGGCGCCGCCGGTCGCGGGCACCGACGCGCGCCGCACGGCCCGGACGCTCGGGACCTTGGTCGTCGGCGTGCCCGAGGACCGGGACGGACGGTGACCCACGGCGCGGGGTTGACTAGGGTTGAGGGCGACGCGGTGCCGCGGAGGTCGGCACCTCCGTCGACGCCGGGTACGCGCGCGAGGACGCGTGACGCGACGACGAGACGGAGGAACAGGTGCGCATCGGACTTCTCACCGGCGGAGGCGACTGCCCCGGCCTGAACGCGGCGATCCGGGCCGTGGTCAAGCAGGGGACGGGGGAGTACGGGCACCCAGGACATCCGCAACGTGCTGCCGGTCGGCGGGACGCTGCTGGGCACGGCGCGGTTCCACCCGCGCGAGGAGGACGGCAGCATGGACGCCGTCCTGGCGACGGTCGAGGCGGAGCACCTCGACGCGCTCATCTGCATCGGCGGCGACGGCACGCTGCACGCCGCGAGCCGCGTCGCCGAGGCGGGCGTCAAGATCGTGGCGATCCCCAAGACGATCGACAACGACGTCGAGGGCACGGACCTGTCCATCGGGTTCCACACGGCGGTGAACATCGCGACGGAGGCGCTCGACCGCGTCCACACGACGGCGGAGAGCCACAACCGCGTCATGGTCGTCGAGGTCATGGGCCGCCACGCCGGCTGGATCGCGGTGAACTCCGGCATCGCCGGTGGTGCGGAGGTCGTCCTCGCCCCGGAGGAGCCCTTCGACATCGACCAGCTCGTGAAGTTCCTGCGGCACCGGCACCGTGCGCACGCGAACTTCTCGATCGTCGTCGTCGCCGAGGGCGCCGTCCCGCGCGAGGGCTCGTCGATGGAGTTCACGCAGCAGCTCGGCCGCTTCGGCGAGATCGTCGCGGGGTCGATCGGCGAGCGCGTGAGCGCGGAGATCGCGGAGCGCACGGGGTTCGACACGCGCCTCACCGTGCTGGGGCACGTGCAGCGCGGCGGGGAGCCCACGCCCACCGACCGCATCCTCGGCAGCCGGTTCGGCGTCGCGGCCGTCGACGCGGTGAGCGCGGGGACGTCGGGCGTGATGACGGCGCTGCGCGGGGAGCGCGTGGAGCTCGTGCCGCTGGCGGAGGTGGCCGGGCGGCCCAAGCGCGTGCCCGAGGAGCTGCTGCGCGTCGCGCGCGTGCTCGCCTGACGTGGGAGCGGGTGAAGCCTGCGCGGCCTCCGACGCCGCGTTGACCACCGGGGTGACACCCGGATAAGGTGGACGGCGGTGCGTTGCGCCTGCCTTCGTCCCGGAACACGACGCCAACCATGACGTCCACGGGTCAGGGGCAGCGGCGCGCCGAGAACCCTACCCGCTCGACTACACCTGTCCGCATCGGAGCATCGAACTCAATGACCATCTCTACCCCCGCGAAGTCCGCACCCCAGGTTGCCGTCAACGACATCGGCACCGAGGAGGACTTCCTCGCCGCCGTTGACGCGACCATCAAGTACTTCAACGACGGCGACATCGTCGAAGGCACGATCGTCAAGGTGGACCGCGACGAGGTCCTCCTCGACATCGGCTACAAGACCGAGGGCGTCATCCCCTCCCGCGAGCTGTCCATCAAGCACGACGTGGACCCCGGTGAGGTCGTCAACGTCGGCGACGCGGTCGAGGCCCTCGTCCTCCAGAAGGAGGACAAGGAAGGCCG
>JAQSXO010000099.1 GCA_029256625.1 Cellulosimicrobium sp.
CATGCACGTGCAGTTCGGCGACTACCACGTGTCGAGCCTCGAGTTCGTGGCGGCGTTCGACGTCGACGCGAAGAAGGTCGGCTTCGACCTCTCCGAGGCCATCAACGCCTCGGAGAACAACACGATCAAGATCGCGGACGTCCCGCCGCTCGGCGTGACCGTCCAGCGCGGCCCGACGCTGGACGGCATCGGCAAGTACTACGCGCAGACGATCGAGGAGTCGGACGCGGTGCCGGTCGACATCGTCGCCGCGCTGCGCGAGGCCGAGGTGGACGTGCTCGTCTGCTACCTCCCCGTCGGCTCGGAGCAGGCCGCGAAGTTCTACGCCCAGGCCGCGATCGACGCGGGCGTCGCGTTCGTCAACGCGCTGCCCGTCTTCATCGCGTCCGACCCGGAGTGGGCCGCGAAGTTCGAGGAGGCCGGCGTGCCGATCGTCGGCGACGACATCAAGTCGCAGGTCGGCGCGACGATCACGCACCGCGTGCTCGCCAAGCTCTTCGAGGACCGCGGCGTCGTGCTGGACCGCACGTACCAGCTCAACGTCGGCGGCAACATGGACTTCAAGAACATGCTCGAGCGCGAGCGCCTGGAGTCCAAGAAGATCTCCAAGACGCAGGCCGTGACCTCGAACCTCGAGGGCCCGCTCGGCGGCAAGAAGGAGGACCGCAACGTCCACATCGGCCCGTCGGACTACGTCGCGTGGCTCGACGACCGCAAGTGGGCGTACGTGCGCCTCGAGGGTCGCGCGTTCGGCGAGGTCCCGCTGAACCTGGAGTACAAGCTCGAGGTCTGGGACTCCCCCAACTCCGCGGGCATCATCATCGACGCCGTGCGCGCCGCGAAGATCGCCAAGGACCGCGGCGTCGGTGGCCCGATCCTGTCGGCCTCGACCTACTTCATGAAGTCCCCGCCGGTCCAGATGGAGGACACGAAGGGCCGTGCGCAGCTGGAGGCCTTCATCGCCGGTGAGGTCGAGCGCTGATCCGGAGTGCAGCGAAGGTTGAGAGCCCGGCACGCTTTTCGCCGGGCTCTCGGCTGTAGCGGAGCGCAGGACCAGCGCGACCAGCAGAGTCGAGCGCTGATCCGGAGCGCGACGGAGGTTTGAAGCCCGGCGCGTTCGGCGCTGGGTGACGACGGGCGAGGCCCCTGCCGATGATCGGCAGGGGCCTCGCTCGTGTGCTCGTGGTGCGTCAGGCGCAGGGGCTGCCCGCGTCCCAGGCGCCGTGCACGTCGGTGCCGGGCCGGGACCCGGTGGTCCACCACTGCGCGGTGTAGTTCACGCCCGCGCGGGTGACGACGTCGCCCGCGGTGTAGGTGCGGTCGGCGTCCCAGGCGTCGCCGCAGGCGGGTGCCTCGCCCGCCGGGGCGGTGCCGGCACCGCCGATGGCGCGCCAGGGGCCGTTCGGCTGGCCTGGCTCCTGGTTCCGGGTCCACCAGGCCGCGCGGTACTCGACGCCGTCGTGGTAGACGACGTCGCCCTGGGCGTACACGCCGGACGCGTACCAGGGGGCTGCCGCGTCGGCGGGGACGAGCGGTCCGGGGGTGGCGGTCTCGAACGTGCCTCGGAGGGTCCCGAGGAGCTCGTTGTCGTCGTCACCGGCGAGGTCCCAGAAGTAGCCGCCGCCGTAGCCGTTGACGGCGAGGTACTCGGCCTTGGCCGTCACGGAACGCGGGGTGTCCGCGGTCCACCACTCGCCGTCGCCGTAGAAGTAGCCCTGCCCCGCGACCTCGTCGTAGTGCTCCGCGAGGCCCTTGGCCTTGATCTCGGAGTAGTACGTGAACGGCAGGGCACCGTCCGCGGCGGCACCGGGCGTCGGGTCGGTGACGTTCTTCCAGCCGTAGCCGTACGCGGCCATGCCGAGCACGAGCTTCTCCTTGGGCCATCCGGCGGCGTGGTAGGCGCCGAGGAGGCCGTCGGCGGCGAGGCCCCAGTTGGCGGGCTGACCCGTCGTCGGGTCGTCGTAGACGTGCAGGTTGCCCTGGTGACCGGTGCGCGTGGTGTTCCAGTCACCGTGGAAGTCGTAGCCCTGGACGTTGATGAAGTCCAGCGCGTCGATGAAGCGCGGGTCGAGCCAGCCGCCGTTCGTGCGGGGTTCCCAGCCGGCGGGGGCGAAGCCGGTGAGGAGGTAGTCCTCGCCCGTCTCGGTGCCGAGCTCGTCGAGCTCGGCACGCAGGAGCTGCGCGAACTGGACGAAGTTCTCCGCGTCCTCCTCCGGTCGCGGCGTGGGGTGCTCGCCGGTCGACCCGGGCCACTCCCAGTCGAAGTCGACGCCGTCGAAGATCCCGGCGGCGACGCCGTCGCCTCCCTTGGTGCCGTTCTCCGCGTCGTGGACGACGGGAAGGTCCCCGCGGAAGTACACGTCGAGGCAGGACTCGACGAGCCGCTCCCGGTTCTCGGGCGTCGACACGGCGTCGGAGAAGTTGTCCGACCAGGTCCAGCCGCCGAACGAGATGAGGACCTTCAGGCCCGGGTTGGCCTCCTTGAGCTTCTTCAGCTGGTTGAAGTTGCCCGCGAGCGCCTGGTCGGCGGTGTCCGCGACGCCGTCGACGGCGTGCTCGACGGGCTTGAGCTGCACGTAGTCGTTGAGGGGGTCGCCCTCGGGCGCACCCTCGGCGGGGTCGATGTGGTCGGTGATGTCGCAGACCAGGTCGGTCGTGACGTTCCCGAACGCGTAGTTGAGGTGCGTCAGGTCGGACGCCGCTCCGGTGCTCTGGAGGTCGGCGACCTGGTAGCCGTCCTCGTTGCCGGCGTCCCACGCGGGGTAGTAGCCGACGGTCTTGTAGCCGTTCGCGCCGTCGCCACCGGCGGTCGCCGGTCCGGCGTGCGCCGTCCCGACCGTGCCGGCGACGAGCGCTGCGGTCGCTGCGAAGGCGAGCCCTGCGGCCGCCGTCCTGGGGGTTCTTGTCATCGAGAATGCCTCGCTGCTTCTCCGGGCCGGCCTCTGCGGCGGGTCGTGGCGAAAATACAAAGGTAACCTTCCTAATGAATGTTGGGAAGGGCCTCCCAGGATGCGAGAGGCCGGCCCGTCGGCCGAGCCGGTCGGGGTGCCGGTCGGCGTGTCGGGGCGGGTGTCGGCCGGCTTTCGGCAGGCACTCGGCCCGGTGGGCGCTCGTGACCGCCTAGGGTTGAGGGGTGAGTGTCGTCGCCGAGCTGCGAGCGCTGCTGCGGCTGCGCGGGTTCCGCAGGCTGTTCGCCGTCCGCCTCGTCTCGCAGGCCGGGGACGGCATGTTCCAGGTGGGCCTGGCGTCCCTTCTGTTCTTCTCCCCGGAGTCGCAGGGCACCGCGGCGGCGATCGCCGGCGCGTTCGCGGTGATGCTCGCGCCGTTCACCATCGTGGGGCCGTTCGCAGGCGTGTTCCTCGACCGCTGGCAGCGCCGGCAGGTGCTCGCGTGGGGCAACGCGGTGCGGGTGGTCATCACGCTGGGGATGGCGGTGCTCATGCTCTCGGGCGGCGTGAGCGGGTGGATATACGCGCTCGGCCTCGCGGCCCTGTCGGTGAACCGCTTCCTCCTCGCGGGCCTGTCCGCGGGTCTGCCCCGCGTCGTCGACGGCCCCCTGCTCCTCACCGCGAACTCGCTCACACCCACGCTCGGCGCGGGCGCGGCGTTCCTCGGCGGCGGGGTCGGCCTCCTGCTCGGGCTCGCGTTCGAGCCGGGCCGGGTCAAGGACTCGTCCGCGCTCATCTGCGCCGCGCTCGTGTTCGGGGTCGCGTCACTCCTGGCTCTGCGCCTCGGGCGCACCCAGCTCGGTCCGGAGCACCCGGCCGAGGCGGCGATCCGGTCGGAGATCGCGCGCGTGGCGCGCGGCCTGGCCGACGGCGCCCGGTACCTCGTCGCACGGCGCACCCCGGGCCAGGCGCTGCTCGCGATGGCGACGCACCGCTTCCTCTACGGGGTCGTCTTCATCGCGTCGATCCTCATCTCGCGGAACCTCCTCGACCCGGGGAGCCAGACGGCCGGCATGGCGACGTTCGCGATCGTCGTCGGGCTCACGGGCCTCGGTGGCGCGGGCGCGATGGTGCTTACGCCCACGCTCTCCCGCTACACGGGCCCGCAGGTGTGGATCGCGATCATGCTGCTGCTCGCCGCGGCGAGCCAGCTCCTGCTCGTGACGACGCCGGAGCGTGCGGTCGTGTATACGGGCGCGGCGCTGCTCGGGCTCGCCGCGCAGGGCACCAAGATCGCGGTGGACACGATCGTCCAGCGCGACACCGACGACGCGTTCCGCGGCCGGGCCTTCGCCTTCTACGACGTCCTGTACAACGCGGCGTTCGTCGGCGCGGCCGCCCTGGCGGCGTTCACCCTCCCCGACACGGGCTGGTCGCGCGGCGTGTTCGTCGCCCTCGCGGTCGCCTACGCGCTCGCCGCCCTTGTGATGTGGACGCGGGGTGCGCGCACCCCGGTCGAGCCGAGCGACGCCGTCGTGCCCGACGACGCACGGCCGGGTTCCGAGGCCGCCCCACCCGGCGAGGGCTCGGCCGCCGACGACGGCGTCCCGGCCGCGCGACCGGGCGACTGACGAGGCGCCGCCGCCCGACCGGGCTCAGCCGAGCTCGGAGGCGAAGGCCCGCAGGTCGTCGACGACGAGCTGCGGCTCCTCGAGGGCGGCGAAGTGCCCGCCGCGCGGCATCGTGGTGAACCGCCGGACGTCGAAGAACCGCTCCGCGTACTCGCGCGGCGGCTGCGCGATGTCGCGCGGGAAGACGGCGATCGCCGTCGGCACGTCGATGCGCGTCGACCAGCCGGCGTCGGCACCCTCCCCGCCCGACCATCCGGAGGCGTCCTCGGCGTCGTCCCCCGCCTCACCACCTGCGTCACCGCCCCACTCGCCGTCGACCCCCTCGTTGTAGAGGCGCATCGAGGAGCGGATCGAGTTGCCGAGCCAGTAGAGCATCACGTTGGTGAGGAGATCGTCGTCGGACGGCAGGGTGTCGGAGAGGTGGCCGAAGTGGTCGACGAGCCACGCGGCGAGCCCGACGGGCGAGTCGCTCAGGCCGTACGCGAGCGTGAGCGGACGTGACGACTGGATCCCGACGTACCCGCCGTGCGTCTCGCCCCACGCGTCGACGGCGGCGAACATCGCGCGCTCCTCCTGGCTCGCCGTCTCCCGGTCGACGAGGAACAGGTTGGGGAACGGGACGTCGGTGAGGTGGAGGCCGAGGACGCGATCGGGGTGCGCGCGTGCCACCTCCTGAGCGACGACGCCGCCCCAGTCGCCGCCGTGCACGAGGTAGCGCTCGTAGCCGAGGCCCTCCATGAGGGTCGCGACGGTCTCGGCGCTCTGCGCGCCGCTCACCGTCCCGGCCTCGGGCTGCTCCGAGAAGTCGAAGCCCGGCAGGGACGGGACGACGACGTCGAACACCGGCTCGTCAGGGCCGACCGCGGGATCGCGGCCCGTGAGGCGGTCGACGACGTGCGCGAACCGGTAGAACGAGTCCGCCCAGCCGTGCAGCAGCAGGATCGCCGGTGCGCCCGGGCGCACCGCACGCTCGTGGATCGCGTGGAGGTCGCGACCGTCGATCGCGGCGACGACGTGGTGGAAGCGGTTGAGGCGTTCCTCCTGCGCGCGCCAGTCGTAGCCGTCGACCCAGTGCGCGGCGAGGCGGCGCATCGTCGACAGCTCGGTGCCGCGCTCCCAGCCGCGCTCCTGGAGCTCGGCGGGCCAGCGGGTGCGGGTGAGGCGCTCGTGCAGGTCGTCGAGCTCGGCCTGCGGGACGTCGATCGTGAACGGTCGGAACTCCATCAGGGCCTCCGGTGTCTGGGTGGTGGGTCCGTCTCGACGCTAGGCGGAGCAGCGGTCAGCTGCTGACCTCTTCTCGTCGCACCTCCCGGGACGGATCCCCCGTCGCGACCACGGCGTTCTGCTGTCGGCAGCACCGATGACTCCGCGGCGAAAAAGAGGTCGTCACGGTCGGTGGGAATAACGCAGGATGGTGGATGGTCGTACAGGGTACGGATCGTCGTGGCGACGCCGCGCTGATCGCCCGGGGCACCTCCCCTCTCCCGTGACCCCGCCGACCGAGAACCGACACCGTCGTCGCGTGCCCTGCGCACGCGACCCCCGTGCTGCCCTGCGCAGCCTGCCCCCGAACCGGGTCCGACCCTGAGCCCGGGCCGCCACCCACGCGAGCGGAGACACCCCGTGACAGCCTCCTCCACCCACGACACCTCGGCTCCCGTCGACCGGCTCCCCCGCGCGGACTTCCTCGTCATCGCGCTGCTGCTCGGCTCCGCGTTCGTCGTGATCCTCAACGAGACCACCATGAGCGTGGCGCTCGCGCCGCTCATGGAGGACCTCGGCATCACGGCCAGCACCGGGCAGTGGCTGACGACCGCGTTCATGCTCACGATGGCGGTCGTCATCCCGGCGACCGGGTTCCTGCTCCAGCGCCTCGGCACGCGGGGGGCCTACCTGCTCGCGATGTCGCTGTTCAGCGCGGGGACGCTCCTGGCCGCGGTCTCGCCGGGCTTCGCCTGGCTGCTGACCGGCCGCGTGGTGCAGGCGTCGGGCACGGCGATCATGATGCCGCTGCTCATGACCACCATCATGACCCTCGTGCCGCCGACCATCCGCGGCAAGGTCATGGGCAACATCTCCATCGTCATGGCCGCCGCGCCCGCGCTCGGCCCGTCGATCTCCGGCCTCATCCTCAACTCGCTGAGCTGGCGGTGGGTGTTCGGCATCGTGCTGCCGATCGCGCTCCTCGCGCTGGTCATGGGCTTCCTGTACATCCGGGACGTCGCCGACCGTACGCACTCGCGCCTCGACCCGCTCTCCCTCGTCCTCGCGGCGTTCGCGTTCGGCGGGCTCGTCTACGGGCTGTCGAGCATCGGCGAGGCCGCGCGCCACACGCCGGTCGTGCCGCCGGCCGTGCCGATCGCGTTCGGCGCGCTCGCGCTCGGCGCGTTCGTGTGGCGCCAGCTCGTGCTCCAGCGCGAAGACCGCGCACTGCTCGACCTGCGCGTGTTCGCGCACCGCGGGTTCAGCGTGCCGCTCGGCATCATGGCCGTCGGCATGGTCGCGATGTTCGGGTCGCTCATCCTCCTGCCGCTGTTCCTGCAGGACGCGATGGGCCTCGAGCCGCTGGCGACCGGTCTCATCGTGCTCCCCGGCGGGCTCCTCATGGGTCTGCTCGGCCCGACCGTCGGCCGGCTCTACGACCGGGTGGGTCCCCGCCCGCTCGTCATCCCCGGCGTGAGCGTCGTCGCGGTCGCCCTCGCGGCGTTCACGACGATCCACGCGGACTCGTCGCCGTGGTTCGTCCTCGCGCTGCACGTCACGCTGAGCCTGGGCCTCGCGTTCATGTTCACGCCGCTGTTCACGTCCGCGCTCTCGGCGCTCGAGCCGCACCAGTACTCCCACGGCTCCGCCTCGATCGGCACCGCGCAGCAGCTCGCGGGCGCCGCCGGCACCGCGATGTTCGTCGCCGTCATGACGACCCGCTCCATCGCCTACGGCGAGGCCGGGGCGTCGCCGCAGGTCGCGCTCGCCGAGGGCGTCGGCGACGCGTTCGTCTGGGGCACCGCGGTCATGCTCGTGGCCGTCGGGCTGTCGTTCCTCCTGCGACGCAGCGCGCCGCAGGACCACGGCCCGGGCCACGGCCCCGCGCAGGACCGGACGCAGGACGCTCCGGCCGAGGACGCGCGCACCGAGGACGTCAAGATCGAGGCCGCACTGGCCACCGACGACGCCTGAGCCCGCGCCGCCCGGCGTCGACCACGACGCCATGCGCTCTCGAACACGACATGGGTGCCGTTATCCGCCCGATAACGGCACCCATGTCGTGTTCGGCGCCCAGCGGGACCAACCTCAGGAGGCCGACGACTCCGGCTGCTCGGCCCACCACCGCAGGAGCTCCGCGCGTGCGGTCTCCTCGTCGACCGGCCCGCGGTCGAGCCGCTGCTCGAGCAGGTGCTTGTACGCCCGCCCGACGACGGGACCCGGGCGGATGCCGAGGATCCCCATGATCTGCTGGCCGTCGAGGTCCGGGCGGACGGCGTCGAGCTCCTCCTTGGCCCGGAGGTCGGCGATGCGGCGCTCGAGGTCGTCGTAGGACTCGCGCAGGCGCTGCGCCTTGCGCCGGTTGCGCGTGGTGCAGTCGGCGCGCGTCAGGCGGTGCAGCCGTTCGAGCAGCGGTCCGGCGTCGGTCACGTAGCGGCGCACCGCGGAGTCGGTCCAGGCGCCGTCGCCGTAGCCGTGGAACCGCAGGTGCAGCTCGACGAGGCGCGCGACGTCCTTGACGACCTGCTTGTCGTACCGGAGCGCCTTGAGGCGCCTGGCGACCATCTTGGCGCCCACGACCTCGTGGTGGTGGAAGCTGACGCCGCCCCCGGGCTCGAACCGCCGGGTCGGGGGCTTGCCGACGTCGTGCAGGAGCGCGGCGAGCCGGAGCACGAGGTCGGGTGCGGGCACCGCGCCACCGGGCCCGGTCTCCTGTGCGATCGCCTGGTCGAGCACCGTGAGCGAGTGCTCGTAGACGTCCTTGTGGCGGTGGTGCTCGTCGATCTCGAGCTTGAGCGCGGGCAGCTCCGGCAGCACGTGGTCGCCGAGGCCCGTGTCCACGAGCACCTCGAGCCCGCGGCGCGGCGACGTCGCGCACAGCAGCTTCGACAGCTCGTCCCGCACGCGCTCGGCGGACACGATCTCGATGCGCTCGGTCATGAGGACGAGCGCGGCGAGCGTCCCGCCGTCGACCTCGAACCCGAGCTGGGCCGCGAAGCGCGCAGCGCGCATCATGCGCAGCGGGTCGTCGTCGAACGAGCGCTCGGGCGCGATCGGGGTCCGGAGCACACGGCGCGCGAGGTCGCCCAGGCCGTCGAACGGGTCGACGAACGTCATCTCCGGGACGCGCACCGCCATCGCGTTGACGGTGAAGTCCCGGCGCGACAGGTCGCCCTCGAGCGTGTCGCCGAACGCGACGACGGGCTTGCGCGACGTCGGGTCGTACTCGTCGGTGCGGTACGTC
>JAQSXO010000100.1 GCA_029256625.1 Cellulosimicrobium sp.
GTGGGGCCGACGACCTCGAAGTAGTCGAGGAGGCGCACGCGCAGCTTCTCCTTGCCGTCGGCGTCGGCGCCGGGGAGGAGATCGAGCAGGCGGCCGAGCGCGTCGTCGACGTGACCGCCGAGGATGTCGAGGTCGGCGATGGCGAGCTGGGCGTCGACGTCCTGCGGTGCGGCGGCAGCCGCGGCGCGGACGGTCGCGAGGTCGGCGTCGCGCGTGCGCTGCAGGAGCCGGACCTGCGCGAGGCCGGCGACGGCGAGCGCGTCGCGCGGGTCCTGCTTGATCGCCTTCTCGTAGGCCGCGACGGCGGCGGCGAGGTCGTCGCGCTCGATCGCGTCGTACGCCTCCTGGTGCAGCGGCGGGAGCTCGGGCTCCGGCTCCGGTGCCGGCTCGGCGGGCACCGGCTCGCCGTCGGCCCCCTGGGACGGCGCCCGCCCGGTGACGCCGTTCGCCTCGGCGGCCTGGAGCACCTGGTCGATCACCGAGCGCACCTGCTCCACGGGCGCGGCACCCTGGAACAACGGCACCGGCTGGCCCTGGAGGACGGCCACGACGGTGGGGACACCCTGGACCTGGAACGCCGCGGTGATCTGCGGGTGGGCCTGGGCGTCGACGCGGGCCAGGAGGAAGCGGCCGGCGTACTCGTCCGCCAGCGCGCCGAGGTCGGTGCCGAGCTGGGCGTTCGCCTGGTCGGTCGGGATCCAGAGCAGGACGACGACCGGGTACTGCGCCGAGTCCTGGACGAGCTGGCCGAACGTCTCGTCCGTGACGTCGACGACGTAGCCGCCGGCCGCGGGCGCGCCGCCCTCCTCCCCCGGCGGCGGGGACTGCGGCCGGGTCAGCGCGGACAGGTCGACCGCTCCGCGCACGTCGAACGCGGGCTGCTGGGTAGGTTCGCTCATGGACGCAATCCTAGGGAGAATCAGCTGTTGGCGACGGACGTCGCGATGTGCTCGTTGCCCACGACGCGGATCTTCTCCTCCGACCCTGCGGGCGGGACGTAGAGCGCGACGACGTCCTGGTACCCGACCTTGAGCACGTTGGTGGGGGTGGTCGTCCCGTACAGGGCCTTGATCGTCTCCGTGTCGGGCGGGACCTGGGCGCCCGCCTCGGCCGTCATCGACTCCTGCGAGGTCATGGCCCCGACCACGAGCGCGCCACCGTCCGCGGTGCGGACCGCGCGCACCTGCTCGTCGGCGTTCGGGGTGAACGTCAGCGCGTACGCGCCGGCCGCGGGCTCGAGCGCCGTGGTCCAAGCCTGGGCGCGCTCCGCGAGCAGCGTCCGGAAGGAGTCGTCCTCGAACGCCTCGGCGTAGCCGGAGCCCGTCCCCAGGTTGAGCACGTCGGCGTACTGCGCGACGGCGTCCGTGGGCGTGGCGAGGAGGCTCGAGTCGTCGGGCGCGACGGCCTCGCTCCCGATGCTCGGGTCGGCGAAGCTCGGCATCGTCACGCCGGGGAGCAGCCGGACCCACGCCCAGAGCTGGTAGGGATCCCGCGCGCCGGCCTGCTCGAGCACGGACAGGCGAGGCGTCTGCAGGCTCTCGGGCTGGACGCTCACGGCGTACGAGGTGCGGGGCCAGGTCTGCGTCGTCGGGATGACGACCTGCTGGGCCTCGGTCGGCAGCTCGGTCACGAGGTCCGCGTTGCCGCGCGCGGCCGCGACGGCGAGCTGGCTCGTGCGGATGGCGAGCGCCGGGCCGGTGACGCGGCCCTCGAGCTGCTTCGGGTCGTTCGCCTCGCTCGCCGCGGCGAGCGCCGACGCGACCGCGTCGAGCACCACGGTCTCCTGCGCCTCGGAGAGGACGGGAGGGGGCGGGTCCTGGGTCGGGTCCGGCTGCGCCGTCGGCAGCGGGGCGGAGCAGGCGGCGAGCAGGAGCGCGCCGACCAGACCGCCGGCCACCCCGGCGAGGTGACGGCGGGCGCCACGGGGGCGTGCCGTGTCGCGGGTGGTGCTGATCATCGGGTGCTGTCCTTCGTCTCGTCCGTGTCGCGCTGCGGGTCGGCGGTCTCGCCCGTCCCCGCGCTGCCGGGGGTGAAGCCCCACGCCCGGCGCCAGGCGTCGGCCCTGGTCGACGCGCTGTCCTGCGTGGTCGGGTGCCCGTCGGTCGCGTCGACGGTCGGCTGTGCCGCGGTCTTGGGCCGCCGCTCGCCCCGCGCGACGATGGGGATCTGACCGGTGAGCCACGCACGACGCGGCTTCTGGGCGCGCCCCTGCTGCTGGGCGAGCCGCTCGGCCTCCTCACGCTCGCGGAGCTCGCGGCGCGTGAGCATGCGCACCTGCGCGGTGTCGGTCGGCGCCTCGCCGTCGGAGGCCCCGCCGTCGCGCTCGCCCGACGACGGTCCGGCCGTGGTCGCGGCCGGGGCGACCGCGGGGGTGGCCGACGTCGTGGTGCCGCGCCCCGACGGGCCGCGGCGCCGGGGCCGCAGGCTCGCCGCGCCGATCCCAAGGCCGAGGAGGATGAGGACCGCACCACCGATGACGCCCGGCCACAGGAACGGCGTCTCGACCTGGCGCGGCCAGGAGAGCTCGAGGGTCGGGGCGACGGCACCCTCGCCCACGCCTGCCACGAGCAGCTGCCAGCGGCCGGGCTGGTCGGACCAGCGAAGGCTCGCCGAGCCGGCCCCGGTGGACTCCTCGAACCACATGTCCGACCCAGCAGGGTCGACGCCGACGACGGCGGCCTCGCCCTCGGCCGGGGTCTCGCCCTCCGCGGGGGTCTCCCCCTCGGCGGCCTCGCCGTCAGCAGGCGTCTCGCCGTCGGCGGGAGCCTCCTCGGCCGGGGTCTCCCCCTCGGCGGGGCTCTCGCCCTCGGCGGGCGTCTCGCCCTCGGAGGGCTCCTCCGCGGCGGCCGGCTCGGCCGCCCGGGTCGCCAGCGCGTCCCAGTCGGTGAGCCCGGTGACCACGCCGTGGGCGTCCTCGCCGACCCAGCCGGTCACGTCGACCTCGCGGCCGATCGCGAGGGTGACCTGCTGCTCTCCCGGTGCGGTGGCGCGGATCGTCACGTCCTCGGCCACGAGGTCCAGGACCCCGGGCTCGGTGACGAGCATCGTGCCGTCCCCCGTGTACGCCGTGGTCGCCACGACCGTGTCGCTGTCCCGCCACACGGTGGCGGACGCGACGCCGAGGCCGACGGCGACCAGCCCTCCCACGAGCAGGAGGGCAGCGATGATTCGTTGCAGCACCGAGCTTCCCTTCGTCGATCGACGTTCCAGAATAGGTGCGGAACCCCTCGTAGATCGACCGCGAGGAATCGTGCGCGGATCCTCACGATCCGTTCACGAGCCCCTCTCCCCACGGTCCCACGCTCGTCAGCCGGCCTTCAGGAAGGCGGCGCGAGAGACCCTCGAACCGGAGGGCGACGCCCTGCCGTGCCGACCGTCCCGCAGCACTGCGACCATCGTCTCACCCACTCCAATCCGGGTATTCAGGACAGCCTGATCCCCGTATCCTGGTCGGAGCACGGCGGGGCCGTGGCACGACCGCCGCGCCCTCCCTCCTCGGGAGGGACGCCACCCGGCGGCGGAGGCCGCGACGAACCAGCACCGGAGGTCATCGACGTGTCCGACGAGCGCACGCTCTTCCCCATCACGATGCGCGGGTACGACCGCGTCCAGGTCGAGGCCCAGCTCGCGCGCCTGGAGAAGGCCGTGGAGGACGCGCGGGCGCGCGTCGAGGCCGCCGACGCCCGCGCGATGCAGCTCACGAGCGAGCTCAACGACGCGCAGCGCCAGCTCCGCGAGGCGGACCGCCCCTCGTACGCGGGCCTCGGTTCGCGCATCGAGCAGCTCCTGCGCTCGGCGGAGGAGCAGTCCGCGGACATCCTGTCGCAGGCGAACGCGCAGGCAGCCGACATCATGGCGCGCGCGAAGCTCTCCGCGGGCCAGGTGCGCTCGCGTGCGGAGAACGAGGTCGCCGAGCTCCTCAACAGCGCACGGCTCGAGTCGGAGGAGATCCGCGCCACGAGCGCGTCGGAGGCCGAGGGCACGCTGCTCAGCGCCCAGCGTCGCGCCGAGGAGCTCGTCGGCTCCGCGGAGCGCGAGGCCGCGCGCATCCAGAGCGCGATCGCCACGGAGGAGAGCGAGCGGCGCGCGTCGCTCGAGCGTGAGCTCGGCACGCTGCGCGCCACGGCCGAGCGCGAGACCACGGAGCTACGCGTCACGACGGAGCGCGAGGCCGCCGAGCTGCGCGCGCGCGTCGCGGCGGAGACGGCTGCGCAGCGCGAGTCCGCCGAGCGCGAGTCCGCCGAGCTGCTGGAGAACGCGCGCCGCGAGGCGCAGCGCCAGGTCGACGAGGCGCAGCGCAAGGCGACCGAGGCCGCCAACGCCGTCACGTCGGAGATGGAGGAGCTCCGCGACAAGGCCCGCACGGCGCTCGCCGACGCCGAGCTCGACGTCGTGCGCCGCCGCGAGGAGGCCGAGCGCGAGAACGCGGAGCGTCACGCCGCCGCCAAGGCCGAGACGGAGAAGCTCGTCTCGACCGCCGAGGAGCACGCCGCGGAGGCGGAGAAGCGCGTCGCGCTCGCGCTCGAGCAGGCCGAGAAGGTCCGCGCGGAGTCCGACGCCTACGTCAAGGACCTCATGTCGACGGCTCGTCGCAACGCGGACCAGATCGTCGCCGAGGCGCGCTCGTTCGCCGACCAGACGGTGAGCGACGCGAAGGCCGAGGCGGAGCAGCAGCGCAACGTCGCCCAGCGTCAGCTCGAGGACCTCACGCGGCAGCACGACTCGATCAACACCTACCTCGACGAGCTCCGCGGTCTCCTCGGTGGCGACGCCGAGTCCGCGAAGGCGCCCGCGAAGAAGAAGGCGGCAGCCGTGCCTGCCGGCACGCCTGCGCAGCAGGCCCGTGCGGCCACGCTCATGACGGCGGAGTTCCCGGTCGTCCCGGACGAGGACGTGCAGCGCGTCGGGTCGGTCGAGGCACCGGCCAAGCGCGGCTCCGCGAAGACGGCCGACGCCGACTCCGAGACCGAGACCGACGCCCCCGCGCCGGCCTGACCCGTGCCCTCCGCGGACCCCTCGGACCGCTCCGGGTCCGCTGCCGACGAGTGGCGTCGGCAGCGGACCGAGGCCGCGGCGCACCAGCCGCGCGAGCTCGACCGTCAGCGCGCGCGAGAGAGCGCCGCAGCGCGCGAGCTGCTCGCCGAGTTCGTCGTGCGCGCCAGGGAGCGCGGCCTCGCCCCCGAGCCGCTGCGCGCCCGCTCGTTCGACGGCACGGCCACGTACCGGACCCCGCTGAAGGGCTGGTACCTGCGCCGCAACCGCAGCGTGGCCGTCGGCGAGGACGGCGAGTTCTACGTGCTCGGCGTGCCCGGCAGCGTGCTGGGGCGCCTGCGCGGCGTGAGCGTCGAGCCGTCCGACCCGCCGCTCGTGCTGGGCAAGGGCGGCCGGGACGGCGAGTCGATCGACCTCGCGGACGCGCTCGCGCTGGTGCTCGACGGCCGCTGACCGGCGGCGGCGCCGCCTGGTCAGGCCGTGGCGCGGGCCAGGAGGTCGGCCAGGGCGTCCGCGACGGCCGCCGGGTCCTCGACCGCGCTCATGTGCCCGGCGCCGGGCACGAGGACCAGCTGCGCGGCGGCCGCGGCGGCGGCCATGTGCTCCGCCTCCGCCGCGGGCGTGATCGCGTCCTCCTCCCCCACGACGACGGCCACCGGGCCGGCGAACCCCTCGAGGACGTGCGTGCGGTCCGGGCGGGCCGCCATCGCGCGCTGCGACCACGCGACGCCGTCGGGACGCTGACCGCGGATCCACTCCTCGATCCGGGCGGTGAGGTGCTTGCGCGCCGCCTTGCTCGTCTCGCCGAGCATCACCCCCGGCATGCCGAGGACGGCGTCGACGGTCTGGGACCGGGTCGCCTCGTCGGCGATGCGCAGCCGGTTCGCCCGCGCGTCGTCGGAGTCGGCGGTCGACTTGGTGTCCACGAGACCGAGCCCGGCGACCAGGCCGGGGTTCCGCTCCGCGAGCGCGAGCGCGACGTAACCGCCCATCGACAGTCCCGCGACGACCGCGCGCGTGATCCCCGCCGCGGTGAGCGCGGCGGCGGTGGCGTCGGCGGACGCCTCGATCGACGCCGGCTCTCCGGCCAGCGGGCTCGCGCCGAGCCCCGGGAGGTCGACGGCGACGACCGTCGGGTCGCCCGGGAGCGCGGCCGCGACGTCGGACCACATGCGGTGGTCCAGCGGGAAGCCGTGCAGCAGCACGAGCGGGGTCCCGTACCCCTCGCGCAGCGTGAAGGTCTCGAGCGGTGCCGTCGTCACGTCGTCCTCCTCGGTCGTGCTCGTGTCGCCGTCGGGCTCTCGCCCCACGCTGCCATGTTCCTTGCCCGTCCGCCGAGGGAGCGGAGCGTCAGTCGGCGACGCCGTCGGTCCGGCTCGCGTCGTAGCTCGCCTGGTCCGTGTCGGCGGTGTCGCGCTCGGCGGTGGCCGCCGTGGTCCCGTCACCGGTCCACTCGGTCGGCAGCGGGAGCGGGAACCCCGGGCGCACGTGGCCGACGATCTCGTCGAGCACCCGGCGCACGGACGGCTCCCCGACCCACAGGTGCTTGGCGCCGTCGACGCCGATCACCTCGGCGTTCCGCACGCGCGCGAAGCGCCGGCGCGCCTCGTCGGGACGCAGGTAGTCGTCCAGCTCGGGGACGAGCACGACGAGCGGCTTGCCGAACGCGTCCCAGCGGTCGAGGTCCTCGTCCGTCGCGCGGTGCAGCGGCGGCGACAGGAGGATCGCACCCTCCACGGCCGGGTCGGTCCCGTGCTTGAGCGCGAGCTCCGTCCCGAACGACCACCCGACGAGCCACCGGTGCGGCAGGTCGCGGAACTCCGCGAGCTCGATGGCCGCGGCGACGTCGAAGCGCTCGGCCTCGCCGCCGTCGAACGACCCCTCGCTCGTCCCACGCGGCGACGACGTCCCGCGCGTGTTGAACCGCAGCACCGCGAGGTCGGCGAGCGCGGGCAGGCGCCACGCCGCCTTCCGGTACACGTGGGAGTCCATGTACCCCCCGTGCGTCGGCAGGGGGTGCAGCGTGACGAGGGTCGCGACCGGGTCGCGGTCGGCGGGGAGCGCGAGCTCGCCGACGAGCGTCAGTCCGTCCGCGGTGTGCAGCTCGACGTCCTCGCGCCGCGCGGGCAGGACCGTCAGGGACCGGATGGGAGTCGCCCCGGCGGGTGCGTCGGCTCCGGCAGGCATGGGATCGGGTGCGGTGCTCATCGCCGTCGAGCCTAGTCGTCCTACCGCGGACGACGGCGGCCGCGCGCCTGCCAGCACGACGTGTGCCAGTGGCGGCGGTGGTCGAGCGCCGTCTCCGCGCCGAAGAACGAGTCATCCTGCCAGGCGACCACGTGGCCCGTGCCGGGCGGGATCTCCTGGTTGCAGCCCGGGCACAGGTACGTCTTCGTCCCGCCGCGGACCGTGCGGACCTGCCACTCGCCGTCGGCCCCGGACTCGCGGCGCGCGCCGCCGAGGGCGCGGTCCAGGTCGAGGGGCGCGGGCTCCGCTCCCCAGGGTCGCTTGCGGGACGGTCGGCGGGACGGCATGCGCCCATTCTCTCCCGGCGGCTCGAACGAGGCCGCGCGCGAGGGACGGGAGGACCGCTCCCAGCGGGTGCCCAGGCGGGACCGCTAGAGTGTCCGCGCCGGTGCTGCACCCGGCGCGCGGACGCGAGGCGACCCCGACCCGGGACGCCGACGACCGCCGCCGTGCGGGGTGCGGCCCAGACCCGACGGCCCCGCCGTCCCACCGACCCGAAGGACCCTCCTCGTGAAGCACCGCACCCTGCGCGGCGTCGCCGCGCTCACCCTGGGCGCCGCCCTCGTCCTCTCCGGCTGCTCGTCGGAGGGTGGCGGGTCCGGCGACGAGACGTCGTCGAGCCCGTCCGCGACCGACGGCGCCAGCGACGCCGCGACGTCGTCGCCCGAGGACGTGGCTGCGCTCGAGGCCGTGACGGTCAGCGGCGACCCGGGCGCCGAGCCGACCCTCGAGTTCGACCAGCCGTTCGAGGTCTCGGGTGCGGCTGCCATCTCGCTGAACGACGGCGAGGGCGACGAGATCGCCAAGGGCCAGCAGATCACCATGCACACGGCGGCGTTCTCCGGCACGGACGGCTCCAAGATGGGGTCGACGTGGGAGTCGGACTCGCCCGAGCAGCTGATCCTGGACGACTCGCTCTTCCCGCAGCTCCTCGACGTCGTGGTGGGCAAGAAGGTGGGTACCCGCTTCCTGTTCGCCAACCCGACGACGGACCAGACGACCGGTGAGCCGATCACCTACCTCACCGTCGCCGAGGTCACCGATGCGAAGGCGATCCCGTCGCGAGCCGAGGGCGAGGCGGTCACGCCCGCCGACGGCCTGCCGACGGTGACGCTCGACGACACCGGCAAGCCGACCATCGAGATCCCCGAGGGTTACGAGGCCCCCACCGAGCTCGTCGCGCAGACGCTCATCAAGGGCACCGGCCCCGTCGTGACCGAGGACCAGACCGTCACCGCGCACTACACGGGCATGCTGCTCGACGGCACCGTCTTCGACTCGTCGTGGGACCGCGGCGCCCCCACGAGCTTCTCGCTCCAGCAGGTCATCCCGGGGTGGACGCAGGGGCTCGCCGGCCAGACCGTCGGCAGCCAGGTGCTGCTCGTCATTCCGTCGGAGCTGGGCTACGGCGCGCAGGGCAGCGGCTCGATCCCGGCCGACTCCCCGCTCGTCTTCGTCGTGGACATCCTCGACGCGCAGTGAGTCCAGCCTGAGACCCCACGAGGGCCGCACCCCGTCCGGGGTGCGGCCCTCGTCGCGTCGGTGCTGGTCGCGGGCCCGGAACGGGTATCGCCGGGCCGTGGGACCCGAGACCTCGGGACCTGCACGGACGGGGCCGCGCACCGCGCCACGTACGCTCGTCGCATGACGGACGACGCCACGACCCCGGTGCCAGACGACGGCGCGGCGCCGAGCCCCGCCGTCCCGCCGGAGCGCGAGGTGCTCACGTGGGAGACGTTCGGTGTCGCCGCGCGCGAGCTGGCCGAGCAGGTCGTCGCGAGCGGGTTCCGGCCGGAGGTCGTCGTCGCCGTCGCGCGCGGCGGGCTCCTGCCCGGCGGCGCGGTCGCGTACGCGCTCGGGACCAAGGGCGTCGGGACGCTCAACGTCGAGTTCTACACCGACATCGGCCAGACCCTCACCGAC
>JAQSXO010000101.1 GCA_029256625.1 Cellulosimicrobium sp.
TCAGGCCGTGCAGAACGACGCGAGCAGCTCGGCCGGCGCGTTCGCGGGGCACGGGTCGAACGTGAAGATCACGAGCGTGCCGAGGACCGTGACGATCGTGAACGCGAGGTACAGCGCGAGCTTGAGGACGAGGCGAGTGCCGTCACGCTCGGCGTAGTCGTTGATGATCGTGCGCACGCCGTTGGTGCCGTGGAACATGGCCAGCCACAGCATGAGCAGGTCCCAGATCTGCCAGAACGGCGAGGCCCACTTGCCGGCGACGAAGCCGAAGTCGATCGCGTGCACGCCCTCGCCGACCATGAGGTTGACGAAGAGGTGCCCGAAGATGAGGACGATCAGCACGACGCCGGACGCGCGCATGAAGATCCAGCTGTACAGCTCGTAGTTGCTGCGCGTGGCCTTGCGGCGCTTGTAGGGGTCGCGCGGGCTCGCGACCTCGACCGTGGGTGCGGCGGCCATCAGTGCCCCCCTCCGAAGACGTTCATGAGGTGACGCGGCAGGAAGCCGGCCATCGTCACGACGAAGAGGCCGACGACGATCCAGAGCATCGTGCGCTGGTACCGCGGGCCCTTGGCCCAGAAGTCGACGAGGATGATGCGGATGCCGTTGAAGGCGTGGAACACGATGGCCGCGACCAGTCCCGCCTCGCCCAGGCCCATGATCGGCGTCTGGTACGTCCCGATGACGGCGTTGTAGGCCTCGGGCGACACCCGGACGAGCGCCGTGTCGAGCACGTGGACGAGCAGGAAGAAGAAGATGAGCACGCCGGTCACGCGATGCGCGACCCACGACCACATGCCTTCACGGCCGCGGTAGAGCGTGCCAGCTGGTGCACTGGGCACTTTAGGGGCCTCCTGTGGCGAGATCAGGGGGAGATGTCACGTTCCGGACGTGGCCCGGAACTCCCTCAGTCCGGACCGCGGGACCGTCGTCGGCATCGGTCTCTGGGCTTCCACCATAGTGACATCGGCGTCATGATGCGGACCGCCGGGGGCGGCGGAACACCCTTGCGCGGGGGGTTTGTGACTGATCCCACAGCCCGCGGGGGAACTGCGCGCCTCACTATGCTGGCCCCCATGGCCTCTTCGCCTCACCCCTCGTCCGCCGCGGCCGCGTCGCCGATCCCCGGCTTCCACGCCGTCGTCCCGGCGGGAGGGGCGGGCACGCGGCTGTGGCCGCTCTCGCGCGCGGGCTCGCCCAAGTTCCTCCTCGACCTCACCGGGTCGGGCCGCTCGCTGCTCCAGGCGACGGTCGACCGGCTCGTCCCGCTCGCGGGGGAGCAGGGCGTGGTCCTCGTCACCGGTGACCGGCACGTCGCCGCCGCGCGCACGCAGCTCCCGGGGCTCCCGGCCCAGAACGTCCTGGCCGAGCCGTCGCCGCGCGACTCGATGGCGGCGATCGGCCTCGCCGCGGCGGTCCTCGAGCAGCGGCACGGCGACGTCGTGGTGGGGTCGTTCGCCGCGGACCAGGTCATCACGGGCCGGGACGCGTTCGAGTCGTCGGTCCGCGAGGCCGTGGAGGCCGCACGGGCGGGGTACGTCGTGACGATCGGCATCGCGGCGTCGCGCCCCTCGACGGCCTTCGGGTACGTGCACAGCGGCGCCCCGCTCGGCGTCGAGGGCGCACCGAGCGCGCGGCACGTGCGCGGGTTCACGGAGAAGCCCGACGCGGCGACGGCGCAGCGCTACCTCGCGTCCGGCGAGTACCGGTGGAACGCCGGCATGTTCATCGTCCGGTCGTCCGTCCTCCTGGGGCACCTCGCGGACCAGCGCCCCGAGCTGCACGACGGCCTGCGCGCGATCGCCGGGGCGTGGGACGGCCCGGACCGCGACCGCGTGCTCGCCGAGCGCTGGCCCGCGCTCGAGCGGATCGCGATCGACCACGCGGTCGCCGAGCCCGTCGCGGCCGTGGGCGGCGTCGCCGTCGTCCCCGGCACGTTCGGCTGGGACGACGTGGGGGACTTCAACTCGCTCGCCGCGCTGCTGCCCTCGGTCGACGGCGCGGGCTCGAAGGTCCTCGGCGACACCGGTCGCGTCGTCCGTCGGGAGAGCGCCGGGTCCGTGGTCGTGCCGGCGAGCGACCGGGTCGTCACGGTGCTGGGCCTCGACGACGTCGTGGTCGTGGACACCCCGGACGCGCTGCTCGTCACCACGCGCGCCCGGGCGCAGCAGGTGAAGTCGATGGTCGAGACGGTGCGCGAGCTCGGGATGGACGAGCTCCTGTGACCGCCGACGTGACCCTCGCCGCCCGCATCGCCGCGGCCGCCGCGCGCCACGTGGACGAGGTCGTGGCGATCCGCCGCGACATCCACGCCCACCCGGAGGTCTCGCGCGCCGAGACGCGGACGACGGCGCTGCTCGCCGACCGGCTGCGGGCCGCGGGGCTCGAGCCGCGGCTCCTGCCCGGCACGGGCCTCGTGTGCGACGTCGGCCCCGAGCCGGGGGACGCGACGGCCACCGCGACGGCCGACGGCGCGCCGTCGCCCGGGCGCGTGGCCCTGCGCGCCGACCTCGACGCGCTGCCGCTGCAGGACAGGTGCGACCTCCCGTGGGCCTCGACGGTCCCCGGCGTGGCGCACGCCTGCGGCCACGACGTGCACACCGCGGTGGTGCTGGGTGCGGGGCTGGTCCTCGCCGACCTCCACGCGCAGGGCGAGCTGCGCCGCGGCGTGCGGCTCGTCTTCCAGCCCGCGGAGGAGGTCCAGCCCGGCGGGTCGCTCGACGTCCTCGCCGCCGGCGCGATGGACGGCGTGGACGAGATCTACGCGGTGCACTGCGACCCCAAGGTCGACGTGGGCCGCGTCGGGACGCGCATCGGCCCGATCACCTCGGCGTCCGACGAGGTGTCCGTGACCATCGCGTCGCCCGGCGGGCACACGTCGCGTCCGCACCTCACGGGTGACGTCGTCTACGCGCTGGGCCAGGTCATCACGCAGGTCCCCGCGGTGCTCGGCCGGCGGCTCGACCCCCGCTCGGGCGTGAACCTCACGTGGGGCGCCGTGCACGCGGGGTCCGCGCACAACGCGATCCCGAGCACCGGGACGGTGCGCGGCACGCTGCGCTGCCTGGACGTGCGCGCGTGGGAGTTCGCGGGGCAGGTGCTGCACGACGCCGTCGAGCAGGTCGTCGCGCCCTACGAGGTCGAGGTGACCGTGCACCACACGCGCGGCGTCCCGCCCGTCGAGAACGACGAGCGCTGCACGGGCCTGCTCGAGGCCGCGGCGCGCGACGTCCTCGGCCCGGACTCGATCACCCTGACCGAGCAGTCGCTCGGCGGCGAGGACTTCGCCTGGTACCTCACCAAGGTCCCCGGCGCGATGGCGCGGCTCGGTACCCGGACCCCCGGCGGACGCAGCTACGACATCCACCAGGGCGACCTCCAGGTCGACGAGCGCGCGGTGGACGCCGGGATGCGGCTGCTCGCCCGTGTCGCCGCCGGTCAGGACGGGTGAAGCGGTCCCGACCCGTGGACAGGGGTGTGTCACGCCTCAGACGCAAAGTGACGCTTGCATAACGAAGCAGCGGCGTTACCGACAAGTAACGTGCAAGACCCCTCCGGCTGATTAGTGTTCGGTCCTATAGAGGCCGACGGACCGGTCCTCCCGTGCAACGGCGCTCGGGAGGGCCCAGGGGTCCTACCCTGCGCGGCCCTGCTACGAGAACGACAGGAGCTATCAGGTGAAGAGAGCGACTCAGGTCACCGCGCTCGCGGCCGTCGCCGCGCTCGCGCTGGCCGCGTGCGGCGCCGCACCCGAGGACGACGAGACGACCGGCGGCGGCGACGACACCGCGGGCGGCAACTCCGACTTCTCCGCGTGCATGGTGTCCGACGCCGGCGGGTTCGACGACCAGTCCTTCAACCAGGCCGGTTTCGAGGGCCTGGAGCAGGCGAAGACCGAGCTGGGGATCACGGCCACCGAGGTCGAGTCCTCGGCGGACACGGACTACGCGCCGAACATCGACAACCTCGTCCAGCAGGGCTGCAACCTCGTCATCGGCGTCGGGTTCCTCCTCGAGGACCCGATCCAGGCGGCGGCCGAGGCGAACCCCGACACGAACTTCGCGCTCATCGACTCGTCGTTCTCCGACGCGGACTTCAACCCGGTCGAGATCGACAACGCCAAGCCGATCCTCTTCAACACGGCCGAGGCCGCGTTCCTCGCGGGCTACCTCGCGGCGGGCATGAGCGAGACGGGCACGGTCGCCACGTTCGGCGGCATCCAGATCCCGTCGGTCGCGATCTTCATGGACGGCTTCGTCGACGGCGTCGCGAAGTACAACGAGGACAACGGCACCGAGGTCAAGACCCTCGGCTGGGACAAGGAGGCCCAGACGGGCTCCTTCACCGGTGACTTCGAGAACCAGGCGAACGGCCAGAACCTCGCGCAGGGCTTCATCGACCAGGGTGCGGACATCATCATGCCCGTCGCCGGCCCGGTGGGTCTCGGTGCGGCAGCCGCCGCGCAGAGCGGCGGCGCGAAGATCATCTGGGTCGACTCGGACGGCTTCCTCACGACGGAGTACGGCGACATCATCATCACCTCGGTGATGAAGCAGATCGGTCCGGCGGTCTTCGACACGGTGAGCGAGTCGGTCGACGGCAACTTCACCAACGAGCCGTACGTGGGCACGCTCGAGAACGAGGGCGTCGGCCTCGCGCCGTTCCACGACTTCGAGGACCAGGTGCCGGCCGAGCTGCAGGACATGCTCGCCCAGTACCAGGAGCAGATCATCGCCGGGGACCTGGTCGTGGAGTCGACCAACACCCCGTGACGACCCGCTGAGACCGTCGGTCCCCGGCCCGTGCGGCCGTAGGGACCGGCGGGACGGTGGCCCGGGCGAGCCCGCCCGGGCCACCGTCGTCATGAGGCGACATACGAGGCGACGACGCGACGGAAGTACGGTTCGATGGAGTTCCCTGTTCTCAGAGAGGCCGCCCGGTGAAGCTGGAGCTGCGCGGGATCACGAAGGTGTTCGGGTCCCTGGTCGCGAACGACCACATCGACCTGGTGATCGAGCCAGGCGAGATCCACGCCCTGCTGGGCGAGAACGGTGCGGGCAAGAGCACGCTCATGAACGTGCTGTACGGCCTGTACGACCCGGACGACGGCGAGATCCTCGTCGACGACCAGCCGGTCGCGTTCACCGGCCCCGGCGACGCCATGGCGGCAGGGATCGGGATGGTGCACCAGCACTTCATGCTCGTCCCGGTGTTCTCGGTGGCGGAGAACGTGGCGCTCGGGCACGAGCCGGTGAAGGGGGCCGGTCTCATCGACGCCCGGCGCGCGCGCCGGCTGGTCCAGGAGATCTCCGACCGCTTCGGGTTCGAGGTCGACCCGGACGCGATGGTCGAGGACATCCCGGTCGGCGTGCAGCAGCGCGTCGAGATCATCAAGGCGCTCTCGCGCGACGCGCGCGTGCTCATCCTCGACGAGCCGACCGCGGTCCTGACCCCGCAGGAGACCGACGAGCTCATCGCGATCATGCGCCAGCTCAAGGCGGCGGGGACGTCGATCGTCTTCATCACGCACAAGCTGCGCGAGGTCCGCGCCGTGGCGGACCGCATCACGGTCATCCGCCGCGGGAAGGTCGTCGGGACCGCGGACCCGAGCGCGAGCGAGACCGAGCTCGCGTCGCTCATGGTCGGCCGGTCCGTCTCGCTCGGCGTGGAGAAGGCGCCCGCGGAGCCGGGCGACGCGACGTTCCAGGTCACCGACCTCACCGTCATGGACGATCTCGACACGGCGGTCGTCGACCGCGTGTCCCTCGACGTCGCGCGGGGCGAGATCCTCGTCCTCGCGGGCGTCCAGGGCAACGGGCAGACCGAGCTCACCGAGACGATCGTGGGCCTGCGCAGGCCCGTCGCCGGCTCCATCACGCTCGACGGCAAGGAGCTCGTCGGCCGGGGAGTGTCGGACGTCCTCGCGGCCGGTGTCGGGTACGTGCCGGAGGACCGGAGCACGGACGGCATCGTCGGGACGTTCTCCGTCGAGGAGAACCTCGTCCTCGACCTCTTCGACCGGCCCCCCTACTCACGCGGCGGCGCGCTCAACCGGGCCGCGATCCGCGACAACGCCGAGCAGCGGGTCGTCGAGTTCGACGTCCGCACCCAGACGGTCGAGGTGCCCGCGGGAAACCTCTCCGGCGGCAACCAGCAGAAGGTCGTCCTCGCGCGCGAGATGTCGCGCCCGCTGCGCCTGCTCATCGCGTCGCAGCCGACGCGCGGGCTCGACGTCGGGTCGATCGAGTTCGTCCACAAGCGCGTCGTCGAGGAGCGCGACAACGGCACGCCGGTGATCATCGTCTCGACCGAGCTCGACGAGGTGCTCGCCCTCGCGGACCGGATCGCCGTGATGTACCGCGGTCGCATCGTCGGCGTCGTCCCGGGCGACACGGACCGCGACGTGCTCGGGCTCATGATGGCGGGGGTCCCGCTCGACGAGGCCGTCGCGCAGGCGGCCGAGCACCGCACCACCCTCGGCGAGGCCGACATCGAGGCGGGAGACGCGCCGTCGAGCGCCGGGGTCGACGTCGACCTGGCCGACGCCGACGCCCGCGAGGAGGAGATCCAGTGACCCAGCAGGCCATGCCCGACGACGCGGCGGCCGTCCCGCCGACGCCCGCGCCGCCGAGCGACACCACGAAGACCCGGCCGCCGGCCGGGGCGAGCATCCTGCGCGAGATGCTGGAGAGCAGCTGGCTCGTCTCGCTGCTCGCGATCGTCGCGGCCCTCGTCCTCGGCGGCGTGCTCATCGCGGCGGCCGACCCGGAGGTGCAGGAGGCGGCGACCTACTTCTTCGCCCGGCCGTCGGACTTCTTCCAGGCCGTCTGGAACGCGGTGTTCGGTGCCTACAGCGCGCTCTTCCAGGGCGCCGTCATCAACTTCCAGGCGCCCGACCTCCAGCGCGCCCTCCGCCCGCTGACCGAGACCATGACGGTCTCGACCCCGCTCATCCTCGCGGGCCTCGGCCTCGGCATCGGTTTCCGCGCGGGCCTGTTCAACATCGGTGCGCAGGGCCAGATCATCCTGGGCGGCATCTTCGCCGGGTTCATCGGTTTCACGTTCTCCCTGCCTCCGGGCCTGCACCTGCTGCTCGCGGTCCTCGGCGCCGCGCTCGGCGGGGCGATCTGGGCGAGCATCGCGGGCGTGCTCAAGGCGCGGACCGGCGCGCACGAGGTGATCGTCACGATCATGCTCAACAACATCGCGGTCTACCTCGTGGCCTACCTGCTCACGACGCCCGCGTTCCAGCGCCCGGGCAGCAGCAACCCGATCAGCCCGCCCATCCCGAGCTCGGCGACGTTCCCGCTGCTGCTCGGCGAGGGCTTCCGCCTGCACCTCGGCTTCGTGCTCGCCCTGCTCGTGGCCGTGGGCGTGTGGTGGCTCATGGAGCGCTCGACGCTCGGCTTCCGTTTCCGCGCGGTCGGTGAGAACCCGCACGCGGCGCGCACGGCGGGCATCTCCGTGGCGTGGGTGACCGTCTGGGTCATGGCCATCGCCGGTGCGCTCGCCGGTCTCGGCGGTGCCGCGCAGGTGCTCGGCACGGAGAAGGTCCTCACCGCGGGCGTCGCCGCGAGCTTCGGGTTCGACGCGATCACCGTGGCGCTCCTCGGTCGCTCCCGACCGCTCGGGACCGTCCTCGCCGGTCTGCTCTTCGGCGCTCTCCGCGCGGGCGGCTTCGCGATGCAGGCGCGTACCGGGACGCCGATCGACATCGTGCTCGTCGTGCAGTCGCTCATCGTGCTCTTCATCGCCGCGCCGCCGCTCGTGCGGGCGATCTTCCGGCTCCCGACCCCGGGTGGCCCGACGCGCGCCGAGCGGCACGCCGCGCGGCGGCGGGCCAAGGCGGCCACGACCACCACGACGACGCAGGAGGTCGGAGCATGAGCACCGCGACCACCACCCCGGCGCCGGCCGCCGCGCCGGAGCGCGCGGCCAAGCCGCTGCCGCCGATCAGCTGGAAGGCGCCCGTCGCGTACGCGGTCATCGGGCTGCTGTCACTGGTCTTCTTCGCCCTGCTCCCCGCCGGCGGGCAGCAGACGACGTTCCGCCTCTCGACGGCGAACGACTTCTTCCAGATCGAGCCGATCACGGTCAGCTCGACGGGGGCGGCCCTGTTCCTGTCGGTCCTCGCGCTCCTGCTCGCAGGGCTGTCCTTCTGGGCGGCACGGGACCGGCGCAAGGTCGGGATCTGGCTCCCCATCGTCTTCGGCGTCGCCGTCGTCTTCGCCTTCCTCTGCTGGGCCGGGGCGGGCAAGTCCGCGATCCCGCTCACGGGCCTGCTGCAGGGTTCGCTCTTCCTCGCTGTCCCGCTCGTGTTCGGCGCGCTCTCGGGCGTGCTGTGCGAGCGCGTCGGCATCATCAACATCGCCATCGAGGGCCAGCTCCTCGCCGGGGCGTTCCTCGCCGCGGTCGTCGCCTCGCTGACGTCCTCCGCGTACGCCGGCCTCATTGCGGCCCCGATCGCGGGTGCTCTCGTGGGCGTGCTGCTCGTGATCTTCTCGGTGAAGTACTGGGTGAACCAGATCATCGTCGGCGTCGTGCTCAACGTGCTCGTCGTGGGCGTGACGAGCTACCTGTACTCCACGGTGCTCACCGAGGACCCGGGGACGTGGAACACGCGGACGCCGCTCCCCGTGATCGAGATCCCGGTGCTCTCGCAGATCCCTGTCGTGGGACCGGTGCTCTTCCGCCAGACGCTGCTCGTCTACATCATGTACGTCGTCGTGATCCTGCTCCAGGTCTTCCTCTTCCGGAGCCGGTGGGGCCTGCGCCTGCGCGCGGTCGGCGAGCACCCCAAGGCCGCCGACACCGTGGGCATCAAGGTCAACGCGACCCGCGTGCGCAACACGATCCTCGGCGGCGCGGTCGCCGG
>JAQSXO010000102.1 GCA_029256625.1 Cellulosimicrobium sp.
TTGCGCACGTCGCCTCCTCGCGTCGCGGTCCCGTGAGCCCCTTCGTACGAACCTGTGTCACGGGACCCCCACCTCTTACACGCAGCGGGGCGCCCCGAGGTTCCCTCGACGCTGCGAGGTCATCTCGAGTGCGAGGTCGGGCCGCAGGCGCGGCACACTGTGCGGGTGGAGTACGACGGCCGGCAGGCGCGGCACAGCCGAGGACACGACCCGGTGGCGGCCTGGGGTCTCGTCGTGAGCCTCGTGCTGGGCGCGGTCGCCTTCGTGCTCTCGCTGGCCGGCTACCTGGTCGACCTGCCGATGTGGCTCGTCGGCGTCTGCCTGGGCGCAGCGGTGCTGGGCGGCGTCGCCGCCGCGGTCTTCGCGGCCCGGCAGGCGCGGCTCGAGCACCGGTCCGCGGCGCGCATCGTCTGGGAGACGGCGACCGCACCTGTCCGCTTCGTGTTCGACGTGCTCTTCTAGGCTCTACAGCCCATCGACCCGCGGGGCGCCGTCCGTGGCGATCTGCTCGAAGACGCGCTGGTCGGCCGCGAACTGCGTGCCCGGGATGGGCCAGTGGACGACGATCTCCGTGATCCCGGCCTCCGCGTACCCGTGCGCGGTCTCGACGAACGCGTCGACCGACTCCAGCGCGGGGTCGGGCGTGAAACCGGTGAGCAGGATCCGCTCGACCGACGCGGGGTCCCGCCCGGCGTCGGCGCACGTGCCCTCGAGCCGCTCGACCTGGTCGCGGACCGCCGCCCGCGACTCTACCGGGGTCGCGTCGTCGCCCAGGCGGCCGTCGCCCGTCGTCACCCACGCCTGGCCGTAGCGCGCGGCGAGCCGCAGCCCGCGCGGACCTGTCGCGGCGATCGCGAACGGCACGCGCGGGGACTGGACCGGGCCCGGGATGGTCCGCGCCTCGTGCGCGCGGTAGTGGCCCTCGTCGTGCGTCACCGCGGGCTCGGTGAGCAGCCGGTCCAGCAGGACCGTGAAGTCGCGCAGCCGGTCGGCACGCTCCCGCGCGGACCAGGGCTCGCCACCGAGGACCGTCGCGTCGAAGCCCGTCGTGCCCGCGCCGAGGCCGACGGTGACTCGTCCGCCCGAGAGGTCGTCGAGCGTCATGACGTCCTTCGCGAACGTCACCGGCTCGCGGAAGTTCGGCGACGACACGAGGGTGCCCAGCCGCACCCGGTCCGTGACTCCCGCTGCGGCGGCCAGCGTCGGGACGGCGCCGAACCACGGCCCGTCGCGGAACGTGCGCCACGACAGGTGGTCGTACGTGTAGGCGGCATGGAACCCGAGGTCGTCGGCGGCCCGCCACACGTCCCGGCCCTCACGCCACGGGTAGATCGGCAGGATCACGGTGCTCACGCGCATGGTCGCCAGCCTAGGGTGGGGGAGTGATCCAGCACACCGTCGCCTTCCGCCTCGTCCACCCCGCCGGCAGCGCCGAGGAGGCCGAGTTCCTCGGCACCGCGCGCCGCACGCTCACCGCGGTCCCGGGAGTGCGTGACTTCACGGTCTCGCGCCAGGTGAGCGCCAAGAGCCCGCTGACCTTCCAGTTCTCCATGGTGTTCGACGACGACGCCGCCTACGCCGCGTACGACGCCCACCCCGACCACCGCGGCTTCGTCGCCAACCGTTGGGTGCCCGAGGTCGCGGAGTTCCAGGAGCTCGACCTCGTCCCCCTGACGGACTGACGACACCGCCCGGACGTTCTACCTCGCGGGTCGGGGATTCCCGCCGGGTTGAGGCAACAGCCCGGTGTGGCAGGGTGACGGCATGACCCAGATCGACCTGCGCATCTTCACCGAGCCCCAGCAGGGCGCCTCCTACGACGACCTCCTCGCGGTCGCGAAGGCGACCGAGGACCTCGGGTTCGACGCCTTCTTCCGCTCCGACCACTACCTCGTCATGGGCGACGGCGACGGGCTGCCCGGCCCGACCGACGCGTGGACCACGCTGGCGGGCCTGGCCCGGGAGACGAGCCGCATCCGGCTCGGCACGCTCGTGTCGTCGGCGACGTTCCGCCACCCGGGCGTCCTGGCGATCCAGGTCGCGCAGGTCGACCAGATGTCGGGCGGTCGCGTCGAGCTCGGGCTCGGCGCGGGCTGGTTCGCGCGCGAGCACGAGGCGTACGGGATCCCGTTCCCGGAGAAGCGGTTCGGGATCCTCGAGGAGCAGCTCGCGGTGATCACGGGGCTGTGGGAGACGCCGGTCGGCGAGACGTTCTCGTTCAGCGGGGAGCACTACACGCTCTCCGACGCGCCTGCGCTGCCCAAGCCAGCCCAGGAGCGCGTCCCGGTGATCGTCGGCGGGCACGGCCCCCGCCGCACCCCGGCGCTCGCGGCCCGCTACGCGAGCGAGTTCAACGCGGCGTTCCCGGACCCGGGCGTGCTGCCCGAGCGGTTCGAGAACGTGCGCGCCGCGTGCCTCGACGCCGACCGTGACCCCGACTCGCTCGTGTACTCGGCCGCGTTCGTCGTCGCGGTCGGCAAGGACGAGGCGGAGTTCCGCCGTCGGGCCGACGCGATCGGCCGCGGGGCCGACGAGGTGCGCCGCAACGGGCTGGCCGGCACCGTGAGCGAGGTCGCGGACAAGGTCGCCGCGGCCGCGGAACAGGGCGCGACGCGCTTCTACCTCCAGGTGCTCGACCTGCACGACCTCGACCACCTCGAGCTCATCGCGTCCGAGGTCGTGCCGCAGCTGCCCTGACGGCCCGCGCCCGCGTCGCGACGAGCAGCTCGTCGCGACGCGGGCGAGGCGTCGGGCGGTACGGCCGACGTCGGCGGCGCCGGTGCTCAGCCCGCGGCGGTCGGCCCGTGGACGGTGACCTGGAAGCTGCCGCCGACGAGCAGGTCGACACGGGCACAGGCGACGCTCTCGTCGGGCACGCTCGTCGTCGGGAACGGGCCGTCGATCGCGGTCAGCGCCTCGTCGGCGACGGCCCGGGCCTCGGCGAGCGAGACGCACCGGTCCGTGATCCCGGCCTGCAACGCGGCGACGATCCCGGCGACCAGCGGGTCCTCCAGGATCCCGTCCGAGTCGGTCGTGCCGCCGACCGTGATCGCGCGGCCGCCGACGTCGACCGTCACGTAGGCGCACACCTGGGCCCCTCCGGCGGGCTCGGCGAGCGAGTCCTCCTCGCCGACGGACCAGTCCTCCAGCCCGAGCCGGACGAGCTCCTCCTCGGCCCAGGCGACGCCCTCGTCGACCGTCCGGCAGGTGCTCGCCCCGCCGTCGACGCGGTCGGTCACGCTCTGCTGCAGCTCGACCACGGAGGGGTCCACCGCCGAGCGGCCCTCGAGCCGCTCGACGCCGTCGGGCACCTGGTCGGCCGGGGCGACGTACGTCTGACCGTCCCAGGCGAACGCCACCGGGTCCTCGATCGGCGGCAGGCCCTGCTCCGCGAGCAGCGTGGTGCAGTCCGCGTACGGGTCTCCGCTGAGCCAGGGCCCGGCCGCGTCGACGTTCAACCCTTCGGCGACGTCCGGGTTCCAGGCGCGCACGCACGTGACGCCCTCGCCCGACGAGCCGCGGAACGCCTGGATCGCCGCGTACGCGACGCCGCCGCCCGCGAGCACCGTGGCCAGCCCGAGCGCGACCGCGCCCCGGCGTCCGAGCCGCCGCCGACGCGACGGCGGAGCGGCGGGTGCGGCGGGTGCCGCGTTCGTGGGGTCGAGCGTGGTGGTCATGAGGATCTCCTCCCGCAGGGCGGCGAACGCCGCGTCGTCCACGGCACCGAGACCCGCGCGTCGGGCCGGGTCCGCGCTGCGCAGCTGCATCATCGGGTCCGTCATCGTGCCTCCTCGGTTCCGGGGCGGGGCCGTCCCCACCCGCCGACCACGTGTCCGGTCGGGTCGTCCCGTTTCCTCTGCGGTGCGGGCGTCCGTGCGCCGGGCGTGACGAGTCCGTCGAGCTGCTCCGCGAGCCGACGACGGGCACGGTGCAGGCGCACCCGGACCGCAGCCCGCGAGATACCGAGCACGAGGGCGATCTCGTCGCGCGCAAGCTCCTCCCACGCGACGAGGCGCAGCAGCTCCTGGTCGTCGGGGCCGAGCCGCGCGAGCGCGCGCTCGACGTCGCTCACCTCGCCGGTCGGCGGTGGGGTGGCCTCGCGCGCCCCGGTGGAGGTTCGCCAGGACACGGCGTGCGACCCCGAACATCCACGGTCGCGCGTCGTCCCCGACGGGGACGTCGTCGAGGCGTCGCCAGGCGACGAGGAACGCCTCGGCGACGACGTCGGCGGCGTCGGACGGGTCGGCCACGCGCCGCACCGCGTAGGCGAGCAGGGGACGGTGCGTGGCCTCGAACAGAGCGGTGAACCGGGCAGCGCGGTCCTCGTCCGGCGGTAGGGCCGGCGGGGTCCGCTCGGGCGGACGGTCAGGGGCGGGCATCCGGGGTCCTCTCGACCGGGAGACGTAGACGACCGTCCCATGTCCGGTGCTCTCCCGAGCGTTACACCCCACCGGCGCGGTGGCGGTGACCGTCCGCGTGCGCGACGGCGCGACCCCGTCCGACGACCGGCCGGCCTCCTGGGCGTCCACCCGTCGGACGTCCGGCGCGTCGGCGCCGTGAATTCTCCGTTTCCGCCCGTGAACGGCGCGTTTCCGGGTCGTGCGAACCGCCGCGCGGGTGAGCGCTCACCGGATGGGGCCCGACGGCGTCGGGCCGGGACGGGACCGGCGGCGCACCAACGATCCGGGCTCGTCGCGACGATGCGGCGTCCGTCCGGTGCGGGTCTGTTCACACGAGCCGCCGCGCGCCGACGCCGCGGCGAAGACCTCTCAGGCGGCCCGTGACACGGGCGTCGCGCACCGCTACCTTCGGCGCAGACGACGAGGTGGCCCGCTTCGAGCGGGCCACCTCGATCCGTCTCCGGGTCCCTCCGCGCGAGGGTGCCTGGCAGGGGGCTCGACAGCAGTGCCACGCACGCCATCACGACGCCGACGACGTCGCCGCACCCGGGCCCTCGAGGACCCGGCGGGCTCCCCGCTCGCCGCCGTCCGCCGTCCGCCCGTCTGCGACCCCCCGGGATCCCCGGATCCCGTCGAGAGCCGGAGGACACGCGATGGCCGTCTCCGAGTTCGACCGCCTGGTCGTCACCCCGCGCCGCACGCAGCACGTGCGGCCCGCCCCGTTCGGCCCGCGGGCCGACGCCGACCGCCCGACCGGCCCGCCGCGCGACGAGAACTCCGCCGCGCGCTCGCCGTCGCTCGTCATGATCATGCTGCTCGCGACGCTCGGCGTCGTCGCGTACGCGGTGTTCCTGCTCAACCCCGCGAACCGCGGCGACGCGCTGCCGTACGTCATGGTCATCACGGCCGAGTCGGTACTCGTCGCCCAGGCGCTGCTGGCGATGTGGACCGTCCTGTCGAGCGGGCACGACCCGCGCGGGTTCTCGTTCCACCACGCCAAGGACCGCCTGTTCGACGTCCCCGAGATCATCCGCGACGGCGCCGAGGACGACCCGACGCGCTGGAACCTCTACCTCCACGACCGGCCCGTCACCGTGGACGTGCTCATCACGACCTACGGCGAGGACCTCGACACCATCGCGCGCACGGTCCGCGCCGCCGTCGCGCTGCGCGGCACGCACCGCACGTGGGTGCTCGACGACGGCCGGTCCGACGACGTGCGCGACCTCGCCGCCCAGCTCGGCGCGCGCTACGTGCGGCGCCTGTCGAGCAACGGCGCCAAGGCCGGCAACGTCAACCACGCGCTCGCGATCGCCAAGGGCGACTTCTTCGTCATCCTCGACGCCGACTTCGTCGCCAGGCCGGAGCTCCTCGTCGAGACCGTGCCGTTCTTCGTCAAGGACGACGTCGCGTTCGTCCAGACGCCGCAGACCTACGGGAACCTCGACAACCTCATCTCCCGCGGCGCCGGGTACATGCAGGCCGTCTTCTACCGGTTCGTGCAGCCCGGTCGGAACCGCTTCAACGCCGCGTTCTGCGTCGGCACCAACGTCATCTTCCGCCGTGCCGCGATCGACGACATCGGCGGCATGCACACGGACTCCAAGTCCGAGGACGTGTGGACGTCGCTCATGCTCCACGAGCGCGGGTGGCGCACGATCTACATCCCCACGACGCTCGCCGTCGGCGACACCCCCGAGACCGTCGAGGCGTACACCAAGCAGCAGCTGCGCTGGGCGACCGGCGGGTTCGAGATCCTGCTCCAGCACAACCCGCTCAGCCCGCGCCGCACCCTCACGCTCGACCAGCGGCTCCAGTACACGGTCACCGCGACGCACTACCTCGCGGGCATCGCGCCGCTCGTGCTGCTGCTCGTCCCGCCGCTGCAGATCTACCTCGACCTCACGCCCATGAACCTCACCATCTCGTGGGGCACGTGGCTGCTCTACTACGCGGGGTTCTACGTCCTCCAGATCGCCATCGCGTTCTTCACGCTCGGGTCGTTCCGGTGGGAGGTGCTCATGCTCGCGTCGGTGTCGTTCCCCATCTACACCAAGGCCCTGTGGAACGCGCTGACCGGCAAGGAGCAGGCGTGGCACGTGACCGGGAGCAAGGGCAAGGTCACGTCGCCGTTCAACTACATGATCCCGCAGGTGCTGTTCTTCGCGTTCCTCCTCGTGACGTCGGTGGTCGGGGCCTGGAAGGAGTGGGGCGACCCGATGCCGAGCCTCGCGCTCGCATGGAACGTCACCAACACGCTGATCCTCGGGGCGTTCGTCGTGACGGCCCTCCGGGAGTCGCGGTCCGCCCGGCGTGCGGCGCGCTCCGTCCGGCGGCGAGGAGGGACGGCCGCGGCCGTCGTCGACGAGGCGTTGTCGGAGCGGCTCGGCGTCGAGGTGACGGTCGGCGTCGGGACGCGGGCCGGGAGGCGGCGGGCGCGCCGTGGCGGGGACTCGTCGTCTGGACCTGTCGGAGGTGTCGCATGACCTGGTCGAACCGGATCCGCCTCGTGGGCGGGCTGCTCGTGGTGCTGCTCGTGTGCGCGGCGCTCACGCTCGTCATGAACCGGCGCCTCGGGCAGGCGACGAGCACGACGGCCACCATCCGCGCGGAGGTGCTCGACGTCGGCAGCGACTACGCGGGGACCGTCACCGCGGCCGAGGTGGCCGAGGGGGACGAGGTCGACGCGGGCGACCCGCTGTTCACCGTGAGCAGCCTGACGCTCCAGCACGACATCGCGCTCGGGCTCGTCAGCGCGGACACGTCCGCGTACCAGGTGGCGCCCGACGGCACCATCACGCTCGTCGCGCCCTACGACGCCGTCGTCACCCACGTCGCGGCCCGCGAGGGCGGGTTCGTCCAGGCCGGCGAGGTCGTCGCGTCGCTCGAGCGGGAGGGGTCGCTGTTCGTCGACGCCCGCCTGACGCTCGACCCGAGCGACTTCGCGCGCGTCCGCCAGGGTGCGGAGGTCACGGTCGTCCTGCCGAACCAGGCGGAGGTCGTGGGCGAGGTCGCGTCGGTCGCGGTGCAGAACACCGCCAACCAGGCGGAGGCCACGGTCGAGGTCACGAGCGACGCGCTCGTGCGCGGGGCCGAGCACGGCCTCGTCGCGTCGGGCACGCCGGTCACGGCGAGCATCGAGCTGCACGACGACGGCCCGCTCGCCGGGGTCGACGAGTCGTTCGGCGAGTTCCTGCGGAAGGTGGGGCTGTGACGCCCCGCCGAGGTCGGCCCCGCGCCGGGGCGGCCGTGGCGGTGCTCGCGTCGGCCGCGCTGGCCGCCGGGTGCGGGCTGTTCGAGACGGACGCGCCGCCCGGGGCGACGGGGCCGCCCGGGGCGGGCTCCGCCGTCGGGCACCCCGCGGCGGACCTGACCGGCACCGTGCCCGAGGTGGACCCGTCGATCCTGCCGCAGGAGTCGGTCGCGCCGATGCCCGCCGCGCGGCTCGCCGACGGGCTGGTGCCGCCGACGAACCGGTGGTTCTCCGGGCTCGTGTTCGGCGACGAGCCGCTGCCCGTGTTCCCCGTGCCGCTCGCGTTCGGCGTGACCGACGGCGGCTTCGCGTTCGGGCTCCCCGACGTCCAGGTCACCGAGCAGTCGGTCCTCGGGCCGTACGTGCCGCAGGTCGGCGTGGACGTCGGGGCGTCGTCGGTCGTGGTCACCGACTACGACACCGCGTCCGTCACGCTCGACCTGCTCGACGGCGCAGGCTCCGTGCTGGGGGCGGTGACCCTCGTCGAGGGGTCGCCCGTGCTGCGGTACACCGCGGCGACGGACCAGACGGCGGCGCTCACGGTCGCCTTCGCCGAGTCGGGCGGGCTCGTGAGTGCCGAGGCCGGCGGGCGCGAGTACGTGCTCGTCGGGGCGGACGACGCGCTGTCGGGAGGCGGCCGGTCGCTCGACCTGGCGGAGGGAGACTCCGTCGCCTGGTTCCCCGTGCCCGACGACGCCCCGGACGGCGCGGTCGCGACGCTCGCCGAGGCGGCGGCGCACCCCGTGACGGGCACGACGCTCGCCTACGGCGTGGCGGATGACGCCGTCACCACGGCGATCACGTATGAGACCGGCGGCGACCCTTCCGGCGCGACGACCGTCGTCGCGCGGCTGCCGCACCAGCGCGAGAGCGACGGCGCGACGTGCGGCCTGGGCACCTACGCGACCGTGCGCGGGACGGTCGACGTCTGCACGGCGAGCACGCTCGCGTGGACGAGCCCTGCCGTCGAACCCGCCGGGACGCTCGACCTGTCCGGGCTGGGCGAGGACGCGCGGAGCGAGCTCGCCGAGCAGGTGCGCGCCGACGCCTCGGCGCTCGAGCCGCGCCCGTCGGACACGTACTTCGGGGGCAAGGCGCTCGCACGCGACGCGAACCTGCTCGCGCTCGCCGAGCAGCTCGGGCTCGACGACGTCGCGGCGCCGCTGCGCGACGACCTCGCCGCCGCGCTGCGCGAGTGGGCCGAGCCCTCCGGCTGCGCGGAGCGCGACGCACGCTGCTTCGTCTACGACCCCGAGGTGCGCAGCGTCGTCGGGAGGACGCCGTCGTTCGGGTCGGACGAGCTCAACGACCACCACTTCCACTACGGGTACTTCCTCTACGCCGCGGGCGTGGTGGCGGCCGAGGACCCGACGCTCGCGGCCGACCTCGCGCCCGTGCTCGACCTGCTCGCGGCGGACGTCGCGGCCGGTGCGGGCGGCGAGGACTTCCCGGCGCTGCGCGTGTTCGACGCGTACGCGGGTCACTCCTGGGCGTCGGGGTACGCGCCCTTCGCGGACGGGAACAACCAGGAGTCCGCGTCCGAGGCGGTGTCCGCGTGGAACGGGCTGGCGCTGTGGGCGCAGGCGTCGGGGGACGCGACGCTCGAGGCGCAGGCGCGCTGGCTGCTGTCCGCCGAGGCGGCGTCGGCGCGCGCGTACTGGACGGACTTCGACCGTGACGACCCGGCGCTCGACGGGTTCGGCCATACCGTGACGTCGCTCGTGTGGGGCGGCAAGCGCGACTGGGCCACGTGGTTCAGTGCCGAGCCGAGCGCGATGCTCGGCATCCTCGTGCTGCCGATGCAGCCCGTCGCCGGGTACCTCGCGGGCGACCCGGAGCGCATCCGGGCCAACCTCGACGAGGCGCTCGCGGGCGCGCGCGACGACCCGGCCTCGTGGGACGTGATGTTCGGCGACCAGCTCCTCATGTACGCGGCGCTCGCAGGGCCGGACAACGCCGCGGCCGCCCTGGACGTCGCGCGCACCCTCCCCGACGAACGCGTCGACGACGGCAACACCCGCAGCTACCTGCTCGCGTGGCTCCTCGTGCACGCGGGCGCGTAGCACCGCCGACTGCCGAACCCGTGGTCGTCGCCGGGCTCGGCGACCTGGGCCACGACAAGCCCGGGTTCGGCGGGGCACTACCCTGCTCCGGGGGTCTTCACACGAACTTCACGGACGGGAGAGACATGAGCGCCATCGGGTGGCGGTTGCACGGGAACGGGAAGACGGTCGCGCCGGGGGACGTCGTCGACCCGGACGAGCGGCTGACCTGGCCGCGGACCATCGGGATCGGCATGCAGCACGTCGTCGCCATGTTCGGCGCGACGTTCCTCGTGCCGCTGCTCACGGGGTTCTCGCCCGCGACGACGCTGTTCTTCTCCGCGATCGGCACCGTGGGCTTCCTGCTCATCACGCGCAACCGGCTGCCGAGCTACCTCGGGTCGAGCTTCGCGTTCATCGCCCCGATCGGCGCCGCGACCGCGTCGCAGGGCCAGTCCGTCGCCGTCGGCGGCATCCTCGTCACCGGGCTCGTGCTCGCCGCGGTCGGCCTGCTCGTGCACGTCGCCGGCGCGCGGTGGATCGACGTCGTCATGCCGCCGATCGTCACCGGCACGATCGTCGCCCTCATCGGCCTCAACCTCGCGCCGGCGGCGTGGGGGAACTTCCAGCAGGCGCCGGTCACGGCGGTCGTCACGCTGACCGCGATCATCCTCGTGAGCGTCCTGTTCAAGGGCATCATCGGGCGCCTCTCGATCCTCGTGGGCGTGATCGTCGGCTACGTCGTGGCCGTGGTCCAGGGCGAGGTGTCGTTCGACGCCGTGCGCCAGGCCGCCTGGATCGGTCTCCCGGAGTTCGTCACGCCCACGTTCGACGTCGCCGTGCTCGGCCTGTTCGTGCCCGTCGTGCTCGTGCTCATCGCGGAGAACGTCGGGCACGTGAAGTCGGTCGCGGCGATGACCGGCAAGAACCTCGACGACCTCACCGGCCGCGCGCTCCTCGCCGACGGCGTCGCGACCACGCTCGCGGGCGTCGGCGGCGGGTCCGGCACGACGACGTACGCCGAGAACATCGGCGTCATGGCCGCGACGCGCGTGTACTCGACCGCGGCGTACTGGGTCGCGGCGGCGACCGCGCTGGTGCTCTCGCTCTCGCCGAAGTTCGGTGCGCTCATCGCGACCATCCCCGCCGGGGTCCTGGGCGGTGCGGCGACGATGCTCTACGGAATGATCGGCATCCTCGGCGCGCGCATCTGGGTGCAGAACAAGGTCGACTTCTCCAACCCCGTCAACCTCACCACCGCCGCCGTGCCGCTCGTCGTTGGCATCGCCAACTTCACCTGGGCCGTCGGCGACCTGACGTTCGAGGGCATCGCGCTCGGCACCGCCGCGGCGCTCGTGATCTACCACCTCATGCGGAACATCGCGCGGTGGCGCGGCACCACCCAGGAGCCCGCCAGCCCGGCGTCCGCCCCCGGCGGCGACGAGCCGATCGTCCACGACACGGTCGAGGACGCCCGCTGACCCACGCCCGCCCGAGGCCGAACCCGGGATCACCTGGCACGGCGGTGGGCCGACCCCGGGCTTTCGAGGCAGATCGACCGGTGCATCACGCGTGACCCCTGTTTCGGCAACTCGGCGTGCCGAACCAGGGGTTACGCGTCAAGAAGACACCGCCGTGACGCCCAAGGACTGGTTCGAGCGGCGGCGGTCGGTCACTCACACGACACGACGGCGGCCCGCCGCCTGGAGCGCGCGTCGTACCGTGGCTGCGACGCGCCCGGGCACCGCCACGTCGGCGGACGTGAACCGCAGCACCGCCGCGACATCGGCGGTCACGAGATCGTTGTGACGTTCCCGGTCGGCGAACGCGGCGCTCGGGGTGTCGTGGAACTCCGCGCCGTCGGCCTCGGCGACCACCCAGCGGCCGTCGTCAAGCCGCCAGCCCACGTCTCCGCGTCGTTCCCGTCCGCTCGACCCGACCAACGGGACCTGGAGCATGTCCGGCGGCACACCGCCATCGACGCAGTCGAGCCGCACCCGGGTCTCCAAGGGTGACTCCGCGCGACCGTCCGCGAGCTCCCACCACGAGTGCGTCCGCGCGACACCCCGCCGGCCGCGGGCGAGGTCGTGCGCGCGGGCGAGGTCCTCGGCCGACACCAGCCCGAGGTGAAGCGCCGAGTCCATGACCGCCACGGCCCACGGGCGGTCGAGCTCGGGCACCGCCTGCGCCAGCGCCCACTCCGGGGCGGCGACGTATCGGTCCCGGACACGCACGACCGCCATCCGGTCGTCGAACATGCGTAGCCGGATCCCGTCACGCGACTCGAGCGCGCGGGCGCCGGGCAGCGTGGCCTGGGGCACGACCCGGGCCGGCAGACCGGCCACGCCGAGCAACGCGAGCGAGCACGGTCCGACCGCGATCGACTCTGGGCCGAAGGCCAGCAGCGCCGCCCAGGCGGCACGGCGTCGTCGGTGGTCGACCGTCCGGGACGCTACAGGTGCGGGATCGGTGTCATGGACGCCTCGTGTGATGCGCGACCAGGCTCCGGTCTGCACGAGCCGACGCAGCATGTCGGCGCTCATACCGGCGGAGCGGCACTGCGCCGTCGTGATCAGGCGCTCCTGACGCGACGCGATCTGGCGAGCATCGTCGGGGACAGGACGTCGTGCTGGCATGACGACATCCCAGCGTTCACGAGCGTGGCGCGTGCCGAAAGGGCTGGACGCTGTGGGCGGGCCACCATGGTTCCGGGCCTGTGGACGCGAAATTCAGGCGCGCCGCATCGCCTACAGCACTCTCCGCCCTGGGCGGAGCAACGAGGAAGTCCGACCCTGGGGTTTCGAGGGAATCGACGTCGCACCTGACGCGCAACCCCGGGTTCGGCGCACGGGTGCCCGACACCTTCGGAGTCCGCGCTCCACGACCCCGGGTTTGCTGGGGACGGGGCGGGCCAGGAAGCCCGTAACCCCGGGTTCGGCCGCGGTGGGGCGGGTCAGAGGCGGAGGCCCAGGACCAGGCCCTCGGGGACGTCGAGGCGGGTGAAGCCGAGGTGCTCGTAGAAGCCGATCGCGGAGACGTTGTCCTCCGCGACGCCGAGGTGGACGCCCGGCGACCCGGCCGCGCG
>JAQSXO010000103.1 GCA_029256625.1 Cellulosimicrobium sp.
CAGCTGTCCCTCCGTGCCCGTCGCCGTCTCGGCGATCGCGTCGTCGTCCACGAGGTCGAACCACCGGGCGGCGGTCGCGACGTCCTTGTCCCCGCGCCCGGAGAGGTTCACCAGGATCACGTGGTCGGCGCGGCCCGCGGCGGCGGCCTCGCGGCCGATCCGCAGGGCGCCGGCGAGCGCGTGCGCCGACTCGATCGCGGGGATGATGCCCTCCGTGCGGCACAGCAGCCGGAAGGCGTCCATCGCCTCGGAGTCGGTCACGGGCTGGTACGTCGCGCGACCGAGGTCGTGGAGCCACGAGTGCGCCGGGCCGACGCTCGGGTAGTCCAGCCCCGCGGAGACGGAGTGGCTCGGGAGCGTCTGCCCGTCGTCGTCCTGGAGCAGGTACGAGCGCGCGCCGTGCAGGACGCCCGGGGCGCCGCCGCTGAAGCGCGCCGCGTGCCGACCGGTCTCGACGCCCTCGCCGCCGGCCTCGAAGCCGTAGAGCTCCACGCCCTCGTCGTCGAGGAACGCGTTGAAGAGGCCGAGGGCGTTCGACCCGCCGCCGACGCACGCCGCGAGCGCGTCCGGGAGGCGCCCGATGCGGTCGAGGATCTGCGTGCGCGCCTCCTCCCCGATGACGCGGTGGAACTCGCGCACCATCTCGGGGAACGGGTGCGGGCCGGTGACCGTGCCCAGGAGGTAGTGGGTCGTGTCGACGTTCGCGACCCAGTCGCGCAGCGCCTCGTTGATCGCGTCCTTGAGCGTGCGCTGCCCGATCGTCACGGGGACGACCTCCGCGCCGAGCAGGCGCATGCGGGCCACGTTGAGCGCCTGGCGCTGCGTGTCCTCCTCGCCCATGTAGACGACGCACTCGAGGTCGAGGAGCGCGGCGGCCGTCGCCGTCGCGACGCCGTGCTGGCCCGCCCCGGTCTCGGCGATCACGCGCGTCTTGCCCATGCGCTTCACGAGCAGCGCCTGGCCGAGGACGTTGTTGATCTTGTGCGAGCCCGTGTGGTTGAGGTCCTCGCGCTTGAGGAACACGCGCGAGCCGCCTGCGTGCCGGGCGAAGCGCGGCACCTCGGTGAGCGGGCTCGGGCGCCCGGTGTACTCGCGCTGGAGGCGCGCCAGCTCGTTGACGAACGCCGGGTCGTCGAGCGCCTTGCGGTACTCGGTCTCGAGCTCGTCGAGCGCGGCGATGAGCGCCTCGGGGACGAAGCGTCCGCCGAACTCGCCGAAGTAGGGACCCTCCTGGGTCGCGAGGGAGCGCGTCAGGTCGGCGCGCACGGAGTGCTCGGCACTCCGGGGGGTGGTCGAAGACGTCGAGTCGGGCACGGGGCCGGTCCTCCTGCGTGGTGGTGTGTGCTGGGCCGGGGCGCGGCGCCTGGGGAGTGACGGACGGGGCCGTCGTGCCTCAGGGCCGCACGGACCACAGCGACGGGTGCGACCCGGCCGCGACGAGGTCCGCGACGGACGAGCGCGGGGCGTCGTCGGTCACGAGCGCCTCGCCGACGAGCACCGCGTGCGCACCGGAACGGGCGTAGTCCATGACGTCGTGCGGGCCGCGCACGCCGGACTCGGCGACGCGGACGACCTCGTCCGGGATGGCGGGCGCGAGGCGGGCGAACGTCGTGCGGTCGACGTCGAGGGTCTTGAGGTCCCGCGAGTTCACGCCGACGACGCGCGCGCCGGCGTCGAGCGCGCGCGACACCTCGTCCAGCGTGTGCACCTCGACGAGCGCGGTCATCCCGAGCGAGTGGACCCGCTCCACGAGCGACGTGAGCACGGTCTGCTCGAGCGCGGCGACGATGAGGAGCACGATGTCCGCGCCGTGCGCGCGGGCCTCCCACACCTGGTACGGCGTCACGACGAAGTCCTTGCGGAGCACGGGGACGTCGACCCGGGCGCGCACCGCGTCGAGGTCGGCGAGGCTCCCGTTGAAGCGACGCTGCTCGGTGAGCACGGAGATCGCGGCCGCGCCGCCCTTCTCGTACTCCCCCGCGAGCTCGGCCGGGTCGGAGATCGCCGCGAGCGCGCCCTTGCTCGGGCTCGAGCGCTTCACCTCGGCGATGACCGCGACGGCGTCGTCCGCCTTGAGACGGCTCACGACCTCGAGCGCCCCGGGGACACGGGCGGCACGTTCCTTCAGCTCGTCGAGCGAGGTCGCCGCCTGACGCACCGCGAGGTCCTCGCGCACGCCCGCGACGATGTCGTCCAGAACCGTCATCGTCCCACCACTCCCCGTGTCGTCCCGCCCCCCGGCCGGGCCGGTCGGCCGTCGTGCACCCACAGGTTCGGCCGACCCGTTGACAGGGAGGTACCTGCCATCGTAGAGCCGCCCCCGAGTGACGATGACCACGGCCCAGCCCCCGAGACGGCCGCAGCGGGCCTGTCCGGCCCGCTCAGGCGGTGACCGGACCGAGCCACGGGACGAGGGCGGGCACGTTGCGCAGGACGCCGAACAGCACGAGGACACCCAGCGAGACCCACGCGAGCCACACCGGGAGGCGCAGGGCCGGGCGCCCGCGCCACGACCGGACGAGCCACGTCACCCACAGCGCCACGAGCAGCGGCGCGACGAGGACCCACAGCGGGTTCATGGACCACGCGGCGGCGAGGTCGAGGTGCACCAGGTCGTGCGTGGCCCGCAGGCCGCCGCACCCCGGGCACGCGAGACCGGTCAGCGCGAGGAGGGGGCAGGTGACGTAGTGCCCCGGTCGGTTCGGGTCGACGGCACCGACGTAGGCCGTCGCCGCAGCGACCAGCACGCCCACCACGATCGGGGCCTGCGCCGCGCGCGGGACCCGTCGACGTCGCACGGCCTCGGACGTCACGCGCGCACCGTCAGTACTGGTCGGGGATCGTGCCGACCCAGGCGAGGAAGGCGGGGAAGAAGATCAGCAGGGAGAGCAGACCGACCACGGACAGGCCGATTGCGACCCAGCCGAGGATGATCCCCGCCGTCGCCATGCCGTCGTTGTCCGCCTGCCCCTCGGCGACCGCGCGCTTCGCGGCGTTGCCGACGATCACCGCGGGGATGCCCGTGAAGAAGCCGCAGCTCAGGACGAACGAGGCGATCCCGAGCGCCAACGACCAGATGGCCAGGTTGTTCTTCGGGTAGTACGGCGGCGCCCCGTAGGCGCCGGCCGGGTACTGCTGCCCTGCGTACTGCGGCTGCCCCGGGTACTGCTGGCCGGGGTACTGCTGGCCGGGGTACTGCTGGCCGGGGTACTGCTGGCCGGGGTACTGCGGCTGGGCCGCGTACGAGGCGCCTGCGGGGTCGCCCCCGGGATGCTGCGGGGAGCCGCCGGGCGCCGACGAGCCGTACGGCGCCTGCGACCCGTCCTGCGGGCCTGCGGGGTCGTACGGGCCGGGTCCCGGCGGCTGCGTCACCGCGCGGCCTGCTTCTGGCCGTAGCCCGCGTTCCGCAGCACGAGCCCGCCGATCAGCGCGACGGCCACGACGCCCATGCCGACCCAGAACAGCCAGACGGCGGGGATGACCACCCCGATCGCGGCCACGAGGGCCCCGACCATGATGCCGATCATCGTGAACCAGGCGGCGACGGTGTGACCGTGGTTCGTGGGCGGTGCCGCGGGCGGCAGGTAGGCGATCTCGGTGGTCTGCTGGTTCTCGGCCATGAGGGTCGTGCCTTTCGTCAAGATGTGGTCAGAGCCTATCGGACCGGGCCGGTGCCCGTCCCCCGCGCGGTCGGGCGCCGCGACGACGCGAGGCGGCGTCCGCGCTGCTCAGCGGTCCGTGGGGTCCTCGCCGCGGGACAGCGCGTCCCACGCGTCGTGGTCGGTGAGGTCGTCGGGCGCGGCGGGCTCCGTGGCACGGGGCCGGTCCGGACGCTCCTCGGGCACCGTCGTCCCCGCTGCCGCCGGGGCGGCGGGCGACGTCGCGCCGGACGCACGCTCGTGCCGCGTCGACGCGCCGGCCCACGAGCGCGAGCCGAGGGCGACCCACACCACCGCGATCACCGTGAGGACGCCGCACGCCGCCGCGAGCCAGGGCGCGACGGTCAGGTCGACCGGGGCCGTGACCTCCGTGACCCCCGTCGCGTCCGCGACGGCCGAGCGCGCGCTCGGCTCCGGGTCGAGCGCGACGCCGAGCGCGGAGACGGTCGCGACGACGCCGCTCGCCGCGGCGACGGCGAGGACGACCCACCGGCCGGCGCGGCCGACCAGCCCGAGGGCGAGCGCGGCGGCGACGAGGACGAGCGCGGACGCGCTCACGCCGGGCGCGGCCTCCGTCCCGGCGACGGTCACCTCGACCTGCGGGTCGAGGGCCGTCGCACCCGTCGTGCTCAGCCACGTCGGCACGGCGGCGGCGAGGGTCGCGCCACCGAGGAGGAGCAGGACCCAGATCGCCGTCCGCCGGCTCGGCCCGGCCGGCCGGCTCACGCGAGCCCCCGCAGCCGTGCGGCGACCTGGACGGCCCGCACCGCGGCGGCCGCCTTGTTGCGCGACTCCGCGTACTCGAGCGCCGGGACGGAGTCCGCGACGATCCCGCCGCCGGCCTGGACGCTCGCCCGACCGTCGCGGATCAGCGCCGTCCGGATCGCGATGGCCATGTCCATGTTCCCGTCGAAGTCGAAGTACCCCGCCGTCCCACCGTAGATCCCGCGCGACGCGGGCTCGAGCTCGTCGATGAGGGCGATCGCGCGGGGCTTGGGCGCGCCCGAGAGCGTGCCGGCCGGGAACGTCGCCCGGAACGCGTCGAGCGCCGTGGCGCCCTCGCGCAGCGTCCCGACGACCGTCGAGCACAGGTGCATGATGTGGCTGAACCGCTTGGTCGCCATGAACTCGACGACCTCGACCGACGTGGGCTCGCACACCTTGACGAGGTCGTTGCGCGACAGGTCCACGAGCATGATGTGCTCGGCGAGCTCCTTCGGGTCCTGCAGGAGCTCCTCCCCGAGCGCCACGTCCTCCTCCGGCGTCGCGCCACGCGGCCGCGAGCCGGCGATCGGGAACGTCGTGACGCGGCCGTCCTCGACCTTCACGAGCGTCTCCGGGCTCGACCCGACGACCGCGAAGTCCCGCCCGTCCGCGTCCGTGAGCTGGAAGTAGTACATGTACGGGCTCGGGTTGATCGTCCGCAGCGCGCGGTAGACGTCGAGCGGGTCCGCCGGGCAGTCGAGGTCGAGGCGCTGGGACAGCACCACCTGGAACACCTCGCCCTCGCGGATCGCGTCCTTGCCCGCGACGACCGACGCCTCGAACTCGTCGCGCGTCGAGCGGAACTCGAGCGCGGGCTCGGTGACGTCCGGCGCGACGACCGACGCGACGTGCGCGCCGCCGGCCACCAGGCGCGCCTGCATCGCGTCCAGGCGTGCGACGGCGTCCGCGTAGGCCTCGTCGACGCGCTCGTCCGTGTCGTCGAAGTTGATCGCGTTGGCGACGAGCCACACGCTGCCCTCCGCGTGGTCGACGACCGCGAGGTCCGTCGCGAGGCACAGCGTGAGCTCGGGCACGCCCAGCTCGTCGGGGGCGTCCGACGGCAGGGTCGGCTCCCAGTGGCGGATGACGTCCCAGCCGATCGCGCCCGCGAGCCCGCCCGTGAGCGGCGGCAGGCCTTCGACCGCCGGCGTCCGGAGCACGTCGAGCGTCGCCTCGAGCACGTCCACGACGTCTCCCTCCAGCGGGACGCCCGCGGGTACGTCGCCGGACCAGACCGCCCGGCCGTCGCGCGCCGTGAGCGTCGCGCGGGACGCGACGCCGACGAACGAGTACCGGGCCCAGCGCCCGTCCGACTCGGCGGACTCCAGGACGAACGTGCCCGGCCGACCCTGCGCGAGCGTGCGGTACAGCCCGACGGGCGTGACGTCGTCGGCCAGCAGGCGCCGCACGACCGGGACCACCCGGCGCGACGCAGCCAGCGCGCGGAAGCCGTCGAGGACGGGCCAGGTCTCGCCCCACGCGGGACCGCCCGCGGGGACGGTGGTGGTCTCGGCCGGGTCGACGGTCGCGCTCACTGGTTCTCCTCCTCAGGATCGGGGTCGGGCGTGGTCGAAGACTCGGCCGTGCCGCCGGGCAGGGCGCCGACGACGGCGCCCAGGTCTCCCCCGGCCTCGAAGCACGTGCGGGTGCCGGTGTGGCACGCGGCCCCCACCTGGTGGACGCGCACGAGCAGCGCGTCTCCGTCGCAGTCGAGCGCCACCGAGCGGACGAGCTGCACGTGACCGGAGGTGTCGCCCTTGCGCCAGTACTCCTGCCGGGAGCGGCTCCAGAACGTCACGCGACCGGTCGTCAGCGTCCGGTGCAGCGCCTCGTCGTCCATCCAGCCGAGCATGAGCACGTCGCCCGTGTCGTGCTGCTGGACGACCGCGGCGACCAGGCCGGCGTCGTCGCGCTTGAGCCGCGCGGCGATCCGGGGGTCGAGCGCGGAGACGGTCGTGGGTCCGGTCGTGGAGTCGGGCACCCGAGAATCCTGCCAGACGCCGGACCGACCTCGGTCCCCCGTCTCGCCTCGTGCGAGCCACGGTCGGGGCGTCCGGTCCGTCGTCAGCGGGTCTGGGAGACCCAGGCGTCGTGCATGCGGGCGTAGACGCCGCCCGCACGGGCGAGCTCGTCGTGGTGACCGACCTCGACGACGTGGCCCGCGTCCACGACCACGACGAGGTCGGCCGCCTCGGCGGTGGAGAGGCGGTGGGCGATCGTCAGGGTGGAGCGGCCCGCGGTGAGGGACGCGAGGGCGCGGGCGATGCGCACCTCGGTGGCGGGGTCGACGGCCGACGTCGCCTCGTCGAGGACGAGCAGGTCGGCCTCGGCGAGGTAGGCCCGGACCAGGGCGACGAGCTGCCGCTCCCCGGCGGAGAGCGACTCGCCGCGCTGACCGACCGGGGAGTCGAGCCCGTCGGGCAGGTCCGCGACCCAGTCGGTGAGCCCGAGCCGCTCGACGGCAGCCTCGATCCGGGCACGGCGCGCGGCGTCGGGCTCGTGCTCGGCGTCGCCGCGCAGGCCGTAGGCGACGTTGTCGGCGAGCGTGCCGTCGAAGAGGAAGCCCTCCTGAGGTACCAGCACGACGCGCTCGCGGAGCGACTCGACGGCGAGGTCGCGCAGGTCGGTGCCGTCGAGGAGCACGCGCCCGGCCGTCGGGTCCATGAGCCGGGTGACGAGCTTGGCGATCGTCGTCTTGCCGGAGCCGGTCGCGCCGACGACGGCGACGGACGCGCGCGCCGGGAGGTCGAGGTCGACGCCGTGCAGCACTTCCGGACCGTCGGGATAGGCGAACCGGACGTTCTCGAGCCGCACGTGGGCGGGACCGCGCGGGCTGCGCTCCCCGGCGCCACCCTTGTCGACGACCTCGACGGGCGTCTCCAGGACCGCGAGGACGCGCCGCCAGCCGGCGACCGCGTTCTGGAGCTCGTTGAGGATCTCGGTCGCCATCTGCACGGGGCCCGTGAAGAGCTGGACGAGGAAGAGGAACGCGAGGAGCTGCCCGACCGAGATGTCGCCGGCCACCCCGAGGTACGACCCGACCACGACGACCACGGCGAGCACGAGGTTCGCGACGAGCACGCCGCTCGAGAAGACGACGGCGACGAGCTTCTGCGCCCGGACCATGGCGCGCCGCGTCGCGTCGACGGCGGCGTCGACGCGCCGCGCGGTGCGGGCGCCGGCGCCGTACGCGCGGATGGTCTCGGCACCGACGATCGACTCCGAGATCGCGCCGAGCATCCCGCCGACGCGCGCCCGGACCTGCGTGTACGCGTCGTTGACGCGGGCCTGCGCGGGCCGCAGGACGAGGAACAGCGGGACGAAGCACGCCCAGACGACCAGCGTGAGCTGCCACGAGTAGACGGCCATGAGGATCGTCGCGACGCCGATCTGCAGCACCGAGACGAGCAGCATGATGCCGCCCCACTGCACGAAGAGCGAGATGGTGTCGACGTCGCTCGTCACGCGGGAGACGAGGGACCCGCGCCGCTCGGTGTTCTGCGTGAGGACGGACAGGTCGTGCACGTGCCGGAACGCCCGCACGCGCAGGCCGGCGAGGCCCGCCTCGGTCGCGCGGAACAGCCGGACGTTGACGAAGGCCGAGCAGAGGCCCGCGAGGACGATGACGACCGCGGCTGCGCCGACGAGCACGGCGACGCGCGCCGTGTCGGGCCCGCCGTCCGCGAGCACGCCGGTGTCGACGGTCTGCTGGACCGTCACCGGGACGACGACGCGGCCCAGCGCGGCCGCGACCGCGAGCCCGAGCGTGATCCAGATGCCGTCGAGGATCTGCGGCGAGACCTGGACGCCTCGGCGCAGGGTGGCGAGGACGCCCAGCGAGCTCGCCGAGGCGATGCGGGCGTCGGCCGCCCGGCCCGGCGCGCCGCCGGGAGAGGGCGCGTCGCTCGCCACGTCGGTGCGCTCGACCTGCGTGGTGGTCCGGCTCATTCCTCCAGCGCCCCCGTCTCGACGTGCCGCACGACGTCGTCCTCCTCGATCTCTTCCCGCCGCTCGAGGTCGTCGTCCCGACGGTCCTCGTCGTGCCCGTCCCGGCCGTCCTCGGCCGCCTCCCGCGCGGTGTCGTCCGTCGCGTCGGCACGCTCCTGCTCGCGCCGCTCGGCCTCGCGTGCGTACGCGGTCGCGAGCTCGCGGTACCCGGCGTCGCGTGCGAGCAGCTCGTCGTGCGTCCCGACGTCGACCACGCGGCCGGACTCGACGTGCACGACCGCGTCCGCGAGCGCGACGCTCGACATGCGGTAGGCCACCATGACGACGGTCGGGCGGTCGGCGCCCTCGCGCGCGAGGCCCGCGAGGATCTGCTGCTCGACGCGCGGGTCCACGGCGGACGTCGCGTCGTCGAGCACGAGCAGGCGCGGGCGGCGCACGAGG
>JAQSXO010000104.1 GCA_029256625.1 Cellulosimicrobium sp.
AGGGCGTCGGCGCCGCGATCGCGAAGAGCGGCGTGCCGCGCGACGAGCTCTTCGTCACGACCAAGCTCTGGAACGACCGTCAGTCCGGCGAGCAGCCGCGCGACGCGATCCGCGAGAGCCTGGACAAGCTCGGCCTCGACCACGTCGACCTGTACCTCACGCACTGGCCGGCGCCCGCCCAGGACCAGTACACGAACGCGTGGGCCAAGCTCGTGGAGATCCGCGACGCCGGCCTGGCGCGCTCGATCGGCGTCTCCAACCACCTGCCCGAGCACCTCGACCGGATCGTCGCGGACACGGGCGTGGTCCCCGCCGTCGACCAGATCGAGTTGCACCCGGCCTACCAGCAGCGCGACGTCCTCGCGTGGGCCGACGCGAACGGCATGAAGATCGAGGCGTGGGGCCCGCTCGGCCAGGGCAAGTACCCGCTCTTCGAGAAGCAGGCCGTCGTCGACGCCGCGGCCGCGCACGACGTGACGCCCGCCCAGGCGGTCCTGCGCTGGCACCTGCAGCGCGGGTTCATCGTGTTCCCCAAGTCGTCGCGCAAGGAGCGCATGGCGGAGAACTTCGACCTCTTCGGCTTCGAGCTCACGGCCGACGAGGTCGCGGCGATCGACGCCCTCGACACCGGCGACGGCTCGGGCCGCGTGAGCGCGCACCCGTCCGAGGTCAACTGACCGGTCGCCCGCGGCTCCGCGGGCACCTCGCAGCACGACGAGGGGCGCCGTCCGGACGGACGGCGCCCCTCGTCGTGCGCTGGGAGACCCGGTCAGCCGCAGTCGTCGCAGATGCCCGTCGCGGGCAGCACCGTGAAGCACGTGGGGCACACGGCCGGCGGCTTCTCGGGCTCGGACGCACGCGACGTCGTCGTGCGCCGCGGGGTGCGGGGCGCGGTCGCGGCCTTCGCCGCGGCACGACGCGCGGGCGCCGACGCGGCGGGCGCCGCGCCCGGCACGTCGAACCCGCGCTTGCGCAGCAGGTCCGCGACGCTCACGGGGCTGTTGCGGAACTCCTCGGCCGTCGCGACGCGGCCGGTCGCGTACCGGTGCGCGACGCCGAGGATCGCCTGGGCGTCGTACGCGCGGTCCTCGTGGAGGAGGGGGGTGCCGGGGGTCGCGGTGAACCCGTAGACCCCGAGGAACGCGTCCCGGCCCCGGTCGTCCCAGTCCGCGATCGCCTGGAGGATGTGCTGCCGGGTCACTGCCGAGAAGGTTGCCACGGGACGAGCCTAGACCGCCCCGCGGGGCGGCCCGGACGGCCGGTGCGTGACCTCCGACACCAGCGTCCGGGCAGGGCCGTCAGGGGACGGTGTGGCCTGCCGCGCGGAACAGCTCGTACCACTCCGCGCGCGTGAGCGGCACCTCGGAGCCGAGGGCCGCGCCCGCCACGCGCTCGGGGCTCGTCGTGCCGAGCACGACCTGCATCCGCGCCGGGTGTCGCGTGATCCAGGCGGTGGCGATCGCGACGGGTGGGACGTCGTAGCGGGCGGCGAGACGGTCGATCACGGCGTTGAGCTCGGGGTACTTCTCCGAGCCCAGGAAGACGCCGGTGAAGAACCCCGCCTGGAACGGCGACCACGCCTGGACCGTGATGTCGTGCAGGCGGCAGTAGTCGAGGATCCCGCTGTCGCGGCTGATCGACTGGTCCAGGCCCTGCATGTTCGACGCGACCCCCTGCGCGACGATCGGCGCGTGCGTGATCGAGAGCTGGAGCTGGTTCGCGACGATCGGCTGCTCGACGTACCGGCGCAGCAGCTCGATCTGGCCCGGCGTGTGGTTCGAGACCCCGAACGCGCGCACCTTGCCCGCGGCGTGCAGGTCGGAGAACGCGCGCGCGACCTCCTCGGGCTCGACGAGGGCGTCGGGCCGGTGCAGCAGCAGGACGTCGAGGTAGTCGGTGCGGAGGGCCTCGAGCGAGCCCTCGACGGACGCGACGAGGTGCTCGTACGAGAAGTCGAAGTACGGGCCCTCGGGCACGATGCCGGCCTTGGACTGGATGACCCACTCCGCGCGCTCGGCGGGGGAGAGGTCGAGCGCCTCGGCGAAGCGGCGCTCGCAGCCGTGCAGGTCGGAGCCGTACACGTCGGCGTGGTCGAGGAACGTGATGCCGGCGTCCCGTGCGGTGCGGACGAGGGTGCGGACCTCGTCGTCGGTCTTGTCCTGGATGCGCATGAGGCCGAGCACGACGTTCGGCACGACGAGGTCGGTGCCGGGCAGGGTGAAGGTCTTCATCGGTGGAGCTCCTTCGTGGGTGGGTCCCGGGTCACGCGGCGGAGAGCCGCGCGACCTCCTCCGGGGTGAGGGCGAGATCAGCGGCCGCGGCGGAGTCCCGGATCGACTCCGGCCGCGAGGCGCCGGGGATGGGCACGACGACGGGCGCGAGCGCGAGCTCCCACGCGAGCGTGACCTGGTAGACGCTCACGCCGTGCGCGTCGGCCACATCCTGGAAGACGGCGTGACGCGCGCCGAGCTCGGCGGCGTTCGCGATCCCGCCGAGCGGGCTCCACGGCAGGAAGGCGACGCCCAGCGCCGCGCAGTGCTCGAGCTCGCCGTGGCTCGATCGGAAGCGGGGTGAGAACTGGTTCTGCACGGATGCCAGCCGGCCGTCCAGGATCTGGTGCGCGAGGTCGATCTGCGCGACGTCGGCGTTCGAGATCCCGGCCTGCTGGACCACGCCCTCGTCCAGCAGCTCGACGAGCGCGCCGACCGAGTCGGCGTACGGGACCTCGGGGTCGGGACGGTGGAACTGGTACAGGCCGATCGTGTCGACGCCGAGCCGGCGCGCGGACTCCTTCGCGGCCCGCTTGAGGTAGGCCGGGTCGCCGTTGCGCGTCCAGGTCCCGTCGCCCGGCCGCAGGTGACCGCCCTTGGTCGCGACGAGGACGCCCGAGGTGTCGCCGCCGTACGAGCGCAGCGCGCGGACGATGAGCTCCTCGTTGTGCCCGACCTCGTCGGCGTGCAGGTGGTAGGCGTCGGCCGTGTCGATCAGCGTGACGCCTGCGTCGAGCGCGGCGTGGATCGTCGCGACCGACCGGGCCTCGTCCGGACGGCCCTCGATCGACATCGGCATGCCGCCGAGGCCGATCGCGGAGACTGTCCGGGATCCGAGAGTGCGCTGCTGCATGGGGTCTCCCTCGCGGGTCGGAGGATAGAAAAAGGGGTCGTCGCCCGGCCGGGCGACGGCGTGCGGGTCGTCACGGCCGGACGTCCCGAGCGTAGGAACCGGTAACCTAGAAGTCCAACGACTAGCGGTTGTCACATACAGAAGAGCGAGTCATCAATGGATCTGCGGCAGATGGAGTACCTCGTCGCGCTCGCGGACGAGCGCCAGTTCACCCGCGCGGCACAGCTCGTCGGCGTCTCCCAGTCGGGCCTCTCCGCCGCGGTCCGCAGCCTCGAGGAGGAGCTCGGCGCGAGCCTGTTCACGCGCACCACGCGCCGCGTCGAGCCCACCGAGGCGGGCCTGGCGCTGCTGCCGCACGCACGCTCCATGCTCGCGCAGGCCGCTGCCGGTCGCGACGCGGTGGTCCGCGCGACGCGCGCGCTGTCCGGCTCGCTGCGCGTCGGCTCGGAGCAGTGCCTCGGGGTCCTCGACGTCACGACGCTGCTCGAGCGCTTCCACCGCCGGTACCCGCAGGTCGAGATCCAGTTCGCGCAGGCCGGCTCGCACGACCTTCTCGCGCGCGTGCGCGAGGGCGACCTCGACGTCGCGTTCGTCGCGACCACCGAGCACCTGGGGTCGCTGTCGCAGACCGTGCTGGGCAGCGAGCCGCTCGTGCTCGTGTGCGCGCCCGAGCACCCGCTCGCCACGCGCGGCCGGGTCGACTGGGCCGATCTCTCAGGCCAGGAGTTCGTCGACTTCGACCCGTCGTGGGGCGCGCGTCCCGTCAACGACGCCACGTGCGCCGCGCACGGCGTGCACCGCCGCGTGCGGTGCTCGGTCAACGACGTGCACACGCTCCTCGAGCTCGTCGACCGGGGCCTCGGGATCGCGCTCGTCCCGCGCCACGTCGCGGCGAAGCCTCAGGCGGAGCGCCTCGTCACGCTCGCGCTGCCCGAGGCCGGCGCGCCCAGCTGGGTCGTCTCCGTCGTGACCGGACGCTGGGACAGCGGCGCGTCGGCGGCGCCCCAGCTCCTCGAGCTTCTCGCCGACGCGCCCGCGTGCCGGGGCGTCGAGGTCACGCGGCCCGATGGCGAGCGGTCGGGCGTCGAGGCCGTGGCGGAGGTGCGGTGACCGCCCCCGCGGGCACCGACGCGCCGCTCTTCCCTCTGCGCAGCGTCGTCCTCGGCGCGTTCGTCCCGACGCTCGTCCTCGAGATCGGCGTCGGGGCGATGCTCCCGGTGGTCGCGGTCACGGCGACCGGTCGCGGGGCGAGCCTCACCGTCGCGGGGCTCGTCGCCGCACTCGTCCCGATCGGCAAGATCCTGTTCGACCTCCCGGCCGGGGCGCTCGCGCAGCGGGTCGGCGACCGGGCGGCCATGCTGCTCGCGGGCGGCGTCGCCGTCGTCGCGTTCGCGACGATCGCGCTCAGCCCGGGCCTCGGGGGACTGGCGGCGGGCGTCCTCGCCCTGGGCGCGTCGACCGCCGTCTTCAACCTCGCCCGCCAGGCCTACCTCACGGAGATCACCCCGCCGCTGCGCCGGGCCCGCGTCCTGTCCACGCTCGCGGGCGTGCACCGCATCGGCCTGTTCCTCGGCCCGTTCGCGGGGGCGGCCGTCATCGCCGCGACGGACGTCCGGGGCGCCTACTGGCTCGGCGCCGTGGCCGCGCTGGCCGCGGTGGCGGTGCTCGCCGTCGTGCGCCCGGAGCCGACGGCGCAGGACGAGGCCGGCCGCGTGCGGTCCGGTCGTGGCGGGGCCGCGACGGGACCGCGGGTGACCGCCGCCGGCGTGGCACGCGAGCACCGGCGCCTCTTCGCGACGCTCGGCGTCGCGATCCTCCTGGTGAGCGCGGTGCGGGGGGCGCGCCAGACCGTCATCCCGCTCTGGGGCGAGCACCTCGGGCTGGACGCGGAGGTGACGTCGCTGATCTTCGGCGTCTCCGGCGCGCTCGACATGCTGCTCTTTTACCCGGCGGGCAAGGTCATGGACCGGTTCGGGCGGCTGTGGGTGGCCGTGCCGTCGATGCTCACCATGGCCGCCGGGCTCGCGCTCCTGCCCTTCGCCCACACGGTGGCCGCCGTGACCGTCGTCGCGGCGCTGCTCGGGGTCGGCAACGGGATGGGGTCGGGCATCGTCATGACGCTGGGGGCCGACGTCGCGCCCCCGGCCGTGCGCCCGACCTTCCTCAGCGTGTGGCGCCTCTTCCAGGACACCGGCGACGCGCTGGGCCCCCTCGTGCTCTCGGCGGGTGCCGCGCTGGGGTCGCTCGCGGCGGGGGTCTGGGCGACGTCGGTGCTCGGCGCGGGGTCCGCGGCAGCCCTCGCGCGCTGGGTGCCGCGCTACTCGCCGCTCGCGAACCGCGTGCGGCGGGGCGCCGGGCACGAGGCCGTGCGCGTGCCGTCCGACGCGCCCTAGCGCGGCGACGAGGGCGAGGTCCAACGCTGCGCGGCGGGAGCCGACCGGCGCGGCGACGAGAAGCGGCCCGCCTACCGTGACGCAGGTCACAGGCGCGGATGTCACGCTCGGGTGCCGGCCCGCGTCTGGATGGTCGACCGCTCGCTCGATCGGCGCGTGCCGCGCCGGCTGACGGAAGGGGACCCTCGTGGCCCGCGTCTCGCTCGACCCGCCCCGGACCCTGCTCAACCGCACGCTCGCCGTGCTCTCGAGGCGCCGGTACGGCGCCGTGCTCGAGCCGCTCGCCGCCGTCGGGCACAACCCGCGCGTCGCGACGACGTACTGCGTCCTCGAGGCGGGCGTCGCGCGCTGGCGAACCCTCGACCCGACGCTCTCGGCGCTCGCGGTCATGGCGTCCGCGGTGCAGATCGGCTGCTCGTGGTGCGTCGACTTCGGCTACTGGGAGTCGGAGCACGGTGACGTCGACCCCCGCAAGCTCCACGACGTGCCCGCGTGGCGCGACAGCGACGCGTATGCCGCCGTCGAGCGGCGCGTGCTCGAGTACGCCGAGGCGGCCACCGCGACGCCGCCGACGGTGACGGACGAGCTCGCGGCGGCGCTGGTCGACGACCTGGGCGAGCCCGCGTTCGTCGAGCTCACGGCGCTGGTCGCGCTGGAGAACCTGCGCAGCCGGATCAACGCCGCCCTCGGCCTGTCCAGCCAGGGCTTCAGCGACCGGTGCGAGGTCCCGCTCGCCGGCGGGCTGCGCGCGGCGGGCACGGCTGGCAGGCTGGCGGGGTGAGCGAGAGCGCCGGGTCCCCACCGCCCGACGGCACCGCGGGGCCACGCGGTCCCGGCGCGGCTCTCGAGCCGTTCACGACGCACCGTCGCCTGCTCTTCACGGTCGCGTACGAGATGACGGGATCCGCCGCGGACGCCGAGGACGTGGTCCAGGAGGCGTGGCTGCGCTGGTCGTCGGCGGACCGGTCCGGCGTCCTGGACCCGCGCGCCTACCTCGTGCGCGTCACGACCCGGCTCGCGCTCGACCGGTGGCGCGCGCTGCGGAGGCGCCGCGAGACGTACGTGGGGTCGTGGCTCCCGGACCCGCTCCTGACGACGCCCGACGCGGCGCTGCAGGTCGAGCGCGCGGAGGACGTGTCGATGGCGCTGCTCGTCGTGCTGGAGACGCTGAGCCCGCTCGAGCGCGCCGTGTTCGTGCTGCGCGAGGTGTTCGACGTCCCCTACGACGAGATCGCCGAGGGTCTCGACCGCGCTCCCGATGCCGTGCGCCAGACCGCGCACCGCGCGCGCGAGCACGTGCGCGCGCGGCGACCGCGGTTCACCCCGCCCGACGACGCGCAGCGCGCCGCGGTCGAGCGGTTCATGACCGCGTGCGCCACGGGGGACACGGGCGCGCTCGTCGAGATCCTCGCGCCGGACGTCGTCGTGGTGAGCGACGGCGGCGGCAAGGCGCGCGCGGCCCTGCGGCCCGTCGCGGGAGCGGACAAGGTGGCGCGGATGCTCGTGGGCCTCTCGGCGAAGCCCGAGACGACCGCGATGGCCTTCGAGCCCGCGCTCGTCAACGGCGCGCTGGGCGGGGTGTGGACCGTCGGCGGGGAGCCCGCCATGGCGGCGACCGTCGAGTACGACGGCGAGCGCGTCGTGCGCGTCCTGCTCTTCCGGAACCCGGAGCGGCTGGCCGGGCTCAGACGAGCGTGAGGACGCCCAGCACGCCGACCGCGAGCGCCAGCACGAGCGAGACGGCGATGAGCACGACGTGCACCGTGAGGAAGCGCGTGGCGTGCCCGTCGGCGTCGCGCGCGCGAGGGTCCTTGGCGATGCGCTGGAGGAAGCGCGGCCAGATGAGCATGTTCCACGCGGCCGCGACGAGCAGGACGACGGACCAGGCGACGGGGAGTTCCACGCCCCGAGCATGACACCGGGCCGCGGCGTCCCCGGACGGAGGAGGTGCGCACCGGCTGTGGGATCGACCACATCGACGCCGGCGCCAGGTGAGGCTAGCCTTGCCTCGGTTCCGCGCTCGCGGGGCCGTCGTCCGCCCGGCGCGCCGGGCCGCATCCCGAGGAGCCACCGGTGGCCACCTTCAAGACGGTCAAGCCCGCCGACGCCCACGTCGTCACGCTGAACGTCGTCGGGAGCAAGCGGGTGAGCCCCAACGTCGTGCGGGTCACGCTCGGTGGCGACGACATGGACCTCTTCACGCCGATGGGCTTCGACCAGTGGTTCCGGCTCTTCCTGGCCCGCGACGACCAGGACTCCCTCCGACTGCCGACGCGCACGTCGGGCATGTGGTACGTCCAGTACCTCGCGACGCCCAAGGCGCGCCGGCCCTGGGTGCGCAACTACACGGTGCGCGCGGCGCGGCCGGACCTGCGGGAGATCGACGTCGACTTCGTGGTGCACGGCGACGCCGGACCCGCGTCGTCGTTCGCGCTGTCCGCGCAGCCGGGGGACCGGGTCGGCCTGCTCGACCAGGGGGTCGGCTACAACCCGCGGCTCCCGCACGACTGGACGCTGGTCGTCGCCGACGAGACCGGGCTGCCCGCCGTCGCGGGCATCTGCGAGTCCCTGCCCGACGACGCGCGCGGCCTCGCGGTCGTCGAGATCCCCGAGGCGGCGGACGCCCAGGACTTCCGCGTCCCGGCCGGGGTCGAGCTGCGCTGGGTCGTGCGGGACGGCGCCGAGCCACCCGCCGGGGTGGACCCCCGCGACCTGCTGCCCGGGCGGCTCGCGCTCGAGGCGGTCCGGTCGGCCGAGCTGCCGTCCGGTCCGGTCTACGCGTACGCGGTGGGGGAGTCGACGCTCGCGACGGGCGTGCGTCGCCACCTCGTGAACGACCGTGGCGTGCCCAAGACGCACGTCGACTTCGTCGGGTACTGGCGGCACGGGCACGCGGCGTCCGCCTGACCGCGCATCGTCGCGCGGTACGGCGCTCGGCGCCCGGCGCCGTCAGACCTTGCGGAGCTGGCGGAACATCGGGCAGTCGAACGGGTCGCGCGCGGAGAGCCCGACGCGGTTGAGGTAGCGCACGACGATGGCGTACGACTGCACGAGGCTCGTCTCCGTGTAGGGCAGGCCAAGGTTCGCGCAGTGCTCGCGCACGATCTCGCGCGCCCGCGCGAGGTGGGGCCGCGGCATGCTCGGGAACAGGTGGTGCTCGATCTGGAAGTTGAGCCCGCCCATGAGGATGTTCATCCACCAGCCGCCGCGGATGTTGCGCGACGTGAGGACCTGCTTCGAGAGGAAGTCGATCTTCGTGTTCTCGGGGATGATCGCCATGCCCTTGTGGTT
>JAQSXO010000105.1 GCA_029256625.1 Cellulosimicrobium sp.
AGCGTGGCGCGCGCCTCGGCGTCGGGCACGGCGACCACGCTCACGAGCCCGTCCGTGCCCCGCGCGAGCGCGTGCCGGACCCAGGCGCCGCAGTCGTCGGGGTCCAGCTCCACGGAGAGCACGACGTCCAGTCCCCGACGCCGAGCCTCGGCGACCGCTCCGCGCACGACCGCCTCGGACCACGGGCCCTCGAGGTCGACGATGCGGACGTCGACGAGCCCGGTCCGCTTCGCCGTGCGGGGCCGGATCTCGTAGCCGTGCCGGCGCAGGACGGCCGCGACGCGCTCGCGCGTCGCCGCCGAGACGTCGGGCCGCGCGTTGAGCACCTTCGACACCGTCGGGACGGAGACCCCGGCCTCGGCTGCGACGGCGGCGAGGGGGACGTTCCGCCGGCCTGCTTGCGAGGCTGTCATCCGACTCCTTCGCGCGTGCCGTCCGGAGCGACCTCCGTGGCGCGCGCCACCGTCAGCCAGCCGAGGGGGTCCTCGCTCGCGACGAGGTCCGTCCCGGACACGAGCCAGGTCGCCCCGGCGTCGAGCGCGTGGGGGACGATCGAGCGCGTGACCCCGCCGTCCAGGCCGACGGCGTGGCCCGGGCCTGCGACGCGACCCACCGTGGCGAGCGCGTCGACCTGGAACGTCGAGCCGGCCAGGCCGGGGGTGATCGACATGACGAGGACGTCCGTCCCGGGCTCGACCTCCGGCACCTCGACGCCGGGCGAGAGCGCGACGCCGGCGCGCGCACCCCGGGCGCGGACGCGGTCGAGGGCGGCGCGCCAGTCGCGCGTCCCGGCGTGGACGACGACGAGCTCGCAGAAGTCGGTCCAGCGGTCGACCTCGCGCAGTGGTTCCTCGACCATGAGGTGCGCCTCGGCGGCCAGCCCGTTGCCGGCCGTCACCTCTGCCGCCTCCGCCGCGGTGAAACCTCCCGCCGCGGCGAAGCGCCCGTCGGTGTGGTCCCAGTGGACGGTGCGGAGCCCGGCCCTGGCGAGCCGGTCGGCCTCCGCGGCGACGCGGTCGCGCGGCGTGGACCAGAACGAGGCGGCGACGCGGGTGCGGGGGGAGCTCATCGGCCGACGCCGCGCGCGACGGGCGGGAGGTCGAGCAGAGCCTCGGCGCAGCGCTGCTCGGTGACGAGCGCGGAGACGAGGCCGGACCGGGTGACGGCGTGGACGGCGGCCGCCTTCTCGTGCTCGGCGGCGACGGCGATCACCTTGGGCACCCGGGCGAGCTGCCGCGCGGAGATCGACAGGCACCGCTCGGCGAAGTCGGGGACGAGGTCGCCCTCGGCGGTGAGGAGGATGCCCGCGATCTCGGCGCGGACCCCGCGCGCGGTGAGGTCGTCCCGCTCGTCGCGCCCGAGGACCTCGCGGAGCTGGGAGATCGGCGGGTCCCACGAGCCGATCGCGACGACCGCGACGTCGACCCGGTCGAAGAGCGAGAGCGCGCGGGCGATGTCCGGTTGGCGGCGCAGCGTGGCCGCGGTCGCGGCGTCCTCGACGACGAGTGGCGCGAAGATCGCGTGCGCGTCGCCGCCGGCGCGCAGGGAGACGCGGCGGATCACCTCGACGGGGGAGTCGGAGAGGTCGGAGCCGACCGCGCCGGTGAGCTGGACGACGGTCACGGGGGGCAGCGCGGTGAGGCGCTCCGTCATGGCGGTGAGCGTCCGGCCCCAGGCGAACCCGAGGGTGTTCCCCGGTCGCAGGGACCGGGTGAGCAGCTCCGCGGCGGCCGCGCCGACGTCCTCGCGCAGCTCGGACACCGTGTCGCGGCCCTGGACCACGAGGCACTCGTCCAGGCCGAGGTGCGAGCGCAGACGGGCCGAGAGGGTCGGGTCGACGACCCCGGCGTCGTCGATCGTGATGGTCACGATCCCGGACTCGAGCGCCTGCTCGAGCATCCGGGCGACCTTGAACCGTGAGACGCCGAGCTCCTCGCCGATCTCGACCTTGGAGGCCGAGTCCACGTAGTAGCGGCGGGCCACGTGTGCGAGCTCGTGGCGCGAGAAGTCCGTCATGTCACCCATTCTTGCTCATCTGAGCGCTCGTCTGCGCATGTGTTACCGATCTGTGACCGAGGCGCGTTGCTTGGGGCCTCGTGGTGTTCATACTATCGACATACGAGCAATCGCGTGCTCATATGAGCACCCGCAAGGAGGCGAGAAGTACATGTCGCGACGACGCGTCCCCGACGAGGTCGGGATCGCGGGGATCTTGGTCCTCGTGGTGGTGGTGATGAGTCTGCTGTCCCCGAACTTCCGCACCGCCGGGAACTTCGAGGTCCTGCTGCTGAACGGTGCCGTGGTGGCGCTGCTCGCGCTGGGGCAGACCTTCGTGCTGCTCACCGGTGGCATCGACCTCTCGACGGGGTCCAACCTCGCCCTCACGGGCATGGCCGCGGCGCTCGGGATGCAGGCCGGCCTGCCCTGGTGGGCCGCCACGGTCCTCGCGCTCGTCGTCGGCGTCGCGGTGGGCCTCGTCAACGGGATCTTCGTGCACTACCTGCGCCTGCCCCCGTTCATCGCGACGTTCTCGATGTTCGGCATCGCCGGCAGCATCCCGATGATCCTCACGGGCGCCGCGTCGGTCACGGTGCGCGACCCGATGTTCGCCTTCCTCGGGCGCGGCGGGGTCTTCGGCATCCCGACGCCGATCCTCATCGTGGCGCTCGTCGCCGTCGTCTTCAGCGTCCTGCTGGCGCGCACGAGCACGGGCGTCCACATCTACGCGCTCGGCGGCAACAAGGAGACGGCGCGCCTCGCGGGCATCCACACCGGGCGCACGACCCTCTTCGTCTACGCGGTCTCCGGCCTGTGCGCCGCGCTCGCCGGCGTCGTGACGACCTCGCGCCTCATGGTCGGCTATCCGTCCGCCGGGTCGGGCAACGAGCTCTTCTACTCGATCGCCGCCGCCGTGGTCGGCGGGGTGAGCCTGTTCGGCGGGGTCGGCTCGATCGGCGGCGCCCTGCTCGGTGCGGTGCTCATCGCGACCGTCTCGAACGGCATGAACGTCGTCGGCGTCGACAGCTTCTGGCAGCCGCTCGTCATCGGCGTGATCATCCTCGCCGGCGTCAGCCTCGACACCTACCGCCGCTCGCTCTCGACCACCGGAGGACGAGGACGCCTCTTCCTCCAGCTCCTCCAACCACGCCGCGCCTCCGGCGCCACGTCCTGACCCCCACCGCTCGAAGGAGAGTACTCATGCGACGCAAGATCATCGTCTCGGCCCTCGCCGTGACCGCCCTGGCCCTGGCGGGCGCCTGCTCCGCCGTCGACACCGGCACCGGCACCGGCGACTCCGGCGGGAGCGGCTCGACCGACCAGGCCCAGACCACGCTCCCCGCGTCCTGCGACGGGGAGAACCCGTACGTCGCGGTCAGCCTCCCGAACCTCACCAACCCGTACTACGTGGCGATGAAGCAGGGCTTCGAGGACGGCGGCGCCGCCAACGGGTTCGACGTCGAGGTCCAGGTCGCGAACGACGACGACGCCCAGCAGCTCGCCCAGGTCGAGGCCATGCTGCAGAAGGACCCGTGCGCGCTCGCGCTGAACCCCGTGAAGTCGGAGCCCGCCGCCGGGATCGTCAAGGCGGCCAACGACGCGGGCGTGCCCGTCTTCACCGTGAACGTCATCGTGGACGAGGATGCGCTCGCCGCCCAGGGGGCGACGATCGTCCAGTACCTCGGCGCGGACAACGAGGCGGGCGGCCGCGCGATGGGCGAGCAGGTCCTCGAGGACCTCGGCGCCGACGCGGCGCTGAGCATCGGCTTCATCACCGAGCCCGACGAGCGCCCGGTCGTCATCCGCGACGAGGGCTTCACCGACGCGGTGTCGGCCAACCCGAACGCGGAGGTCGTCGCGAAGGTCGACGGCAACGTCAAGCCCGACGACTCGCTGCGCGTCACGGGCGAGATGCTCCAGGGCAACCAGGACATCAACGTCATCTGGGCCTCGACCGGCCCCGCCGTCTACGGCGCGCTCCAGGCGCTGGGCAACCGCACCGACGTCGCGCTCTACGGGTTCTGCGCCTCCGAGGAGCCGCTCACCGAGGTGTACCGCGGCTGCGTCGCCCAGGAGCCGGAGAGCTACGGCACCCAGGTGACCGAGCAGATCCGCGCGTACGTCGACGGCGAGGACGTCGAGCCGGAGATCCTCCTGCCGCTCAAGGCGTTCACCGTCGGCGAGACCCCCGCGCCGGGGGAGGTCGGCTGACATGACCGACGTCGCCACGTCGGTCCCGCGGGGCGCCGCCGAGGGCGGCGCTCTGCGGGCCAGCGGGATCGTCAAGAGCTTCTCGCACGTGCGGGTGCTCAAGGGCATCGACCTGACGCTCGCGGCGGGCACCGTCACCGGGCTCGTCGGGCACAACGGCGCCGGCAAGTCGACGCTGCTCCGCGTCCTCGCGGGGGCGCACCCCTCCGACGAGGGCACGGTGTCCGTGGACGGCCAGGCGCTGCCCCAGGGCTCGCCGACCGCCGCGCTCGACGCGGGGATCTCGACCGTCTACCAGGAGCTGTCGCTCCTGCCGAACCTCACGGTCACGCAGAACGTGTTCCTCGGTCGTGAGCTGACGCGCGGGGGAGCGCTCGACCGCCGCGCCATGCGTGAGCAGTCCCGCGCGCTCGCGGACCGGTTCGGGCTCGCCGTGGACGTCGACCGCAAGCTCGGCGCCTATCCCGTCGCGACCCGCCAGCTCCTCGAGATCGCGGTGGCCGTGGCGCGCGACGCGCGCTACCTGCTGCTCGACGAGCCGACGACGAGCCTCGAGGGCGGGCAGGTCGAGCGGTTCCTCGAGACCGTGCGCGACCTGGCCCGCACCGAGGGCCTGGGGATCCTGCTCGTCGACCACAAGCTCGACGAGCTGTACGCGGTCGCCGACCACGTCGTCGCGCTCGTCGACGGCGAGGTCCGCATCGCCGGCCCGGCCGGCACGGTCGACCGGCAGGCGGTCGTGCACGCGATCGCCGGGGACGAGGCCGTCGCCTCGACGGGTGGGGTCACGGAGGCGGCGCACCGCACCGACGTCGTCCCGCTCGACGCCGGCGCACGCCCGTCCCTCGTGGTGCGGAACCTGCGCACGCCCGCGCTCGCCGACGTCAGCCTCACGGCCCACCCCGGCCGCGTGCTGGGGGTCTACGGGCTCATCGGCGCCGGCCGCACGGAGCTGCTGCGCACGCTCGTCGGCCTCGACAGGGTCCTGGCCGGGAGCATCGAGCTCGACGGCGCGCCGTACCGGCCCGCGACTCCCGCCGAGGCCCAGCGGCGCGGGCTCGTCTACCTCACCGAGGAGCGCAAGGTCGACGGCATCGTCGGCGGCCTGGACGCGACGACGAACGTCGTCCTCCCGGTCCTCGACCGGTACCGCCGGCTCGGCCTGCTGGACAGGCGACGGATGCGCCGCGAGGCGACGGCCCTCATGGACCGCATGCAGGTCCGGGGGGACCGCGAAGGACCCGTCGAGCGCCTGTCCGGCGGCAACCAGCAGAAGGTGCTGCTCGCCCGGGTCCTGGCGCAGGCGCCGCGCGTGCTGCTGCTCGACGAGCCCACCAAGGGCGTCGACATCGGCGTCAAGACCGAGATCCACCGGCTCCTGCGCTCGCTGGCGCACGACGACGGGCTCACGGTCGTCGTCGTGTCCAGCGAGGAGGAGGAGATCCTCGAGCTCGCGGACGACGTCGTCACCCTCACGGAGGGCCGGTGCGACGGCGACGTCGTCGCGGCCGGCGACCTGTCCTCCGTGGACCTGCGGCACGCGGCCTGGAGCGCAGCGTGACCACACCGAGAACCCCTGGACGAGGAGTACCCATGACCATCCCCGACACCACGACGCGACGTCGTGCCGCCGTGCTCGAGACCGCCCGGGCCGTCGTCGCGCACGAGGCGCAGGGGGTCGCCGCGAGCGTGACCGACCTGGGCGACGTGTTCCTGGACGTGGTCCAGCGGGTGTACGAGTGCACGGGCAAGGTCTTCGTCACCGGGGCGGGCACGTCCGGCGCGGTCGCGCGCCGCATGGCGCACCTGCTCTCCGTGTCCGGCACCCCGTCGGTGTTCATCTCGGGCGCGGACGCGCTGCACGGCACGATGGGCGCGATGGCCCCGGGCGACATCCTCGTCGCGATCTCCCGCGGGGGCGGGAGCGACGAGATCAACGACCTGGTCGTGCGCGCCAAGGAGCGCGGCGTCGACACGGTCGTCGCGGTCACGGCGGACGCCTCCTCGCGCCTCGCGCGGAACGCGGACGTCGTGGTCGAGCTGACGATGATCCCCGGGATCGACCCCGGCGAGGTCATCGCGATGGGCTCTACCCTCGTGACGGCAGCGTGGGGCGACGCGCTCGCCGTGGTCCTCATGCGGATGCGCGGGTACTCGTGGGCGAACGTCCTGCACTCGCACCCGTCGGGGGCCGTCGGCAAGATCGACGAGGCGCCCCAGGAGCTGCCGCCCCTCGAGCCCTACTGGAAGTAGTCATGGACCTTGTCGCAGGGGTCGACTCGTCGACCCAGTCCTGCACCGTCGAGCTGCGGCGCCGGGACGACGGCGCGCTCGTCGGGACCGCGTCGGCCCCCCACCCCCGGACCGCGCCCCCGGTCAGCCGGCAGGACCCGCGGGACTGGTGGGCCGCGTTCCGGGCGGCGTTCTCGGGCGCCCTTCGCGACGCCGACGCCGACGCGAGCCAGGTCGTCGCGTTAGCCGTCGGCGCCCAGTGCCACGGGCTCGTGCTGCTGGACCGGAGCGGCGAGCCGTTGGCTCCCGCGCCGCTGTGGAACGACACGACGGCGGGCCCCGCGGCGGAGCGGGTCGCGCGTGAGCACGGGCTCGAGCAGTGGATGCAGGACGTCGGCATGGCGCCGTCGTCCGCGCTGACGATCATGAAGCTCGCGCACGTGGCGGAGACCGACCCCGCGCTCCTCGAGCGCGTCGCGCACGTCCTCGTGCCGCACGACTACCTCACCTACCGGCTCACCGGTGCCACGGTCACCGACCGGTCCGACGCCGCCGGGACCGGCTACCTCGACGTCCACCGCGGCGTCTGGCGGCCCGAGCTCCTGGACCGCTTCGTCTCGCCGGACGTCGGCTGGGAGGACGTCCTCCCGACCGTCCTCGGGCCCGACACCCCGGCCGGGACCGTGCGCCCGGACGTCGCAGCCGAGCTCGGGCTCGGGCCGGGGGTCGTCGTCGGACCGGGCGGGGGAGACCAGCACCTCGCCGCCGTCGGGCTCGGCCTCGTCGAGGGCGACCTCGGGGTCTCCCTCGGCACCTCCGGCGTCGTCCTCAGCCCGCGCCGCACGTCCGTCGTCGACCCGCTCGGCACGGTCGACTCCGTGTGCGACGCGACCGGCGGGTACCTGCCCCTCGCGTGCACGCTCAACGCCGCCAAGGTCACCGACACCTTCGCGCGGCTCCTCGACGTCGACCACGCGACCCTGGAGCGCCTCGCCCTCGCCGCCCCCGTCCGGGGGGAGCGACCGACGCTCGTCGCCTACCTCGACGGCGAGCGCACCCCGCGGCGACCGGGCGCGACCGGCGTGCTCGGCGGGATCACCGGCGAGACCACCCGGGAGGACCTCGCGCTGGCGGCGTTCGAGGGTGTCGTGGCAGGCCTCGTCGGGGCGGCCCGCGCGCTCGAGCGGGTGGGCGTCGACACGAGCGGCGAGGTCGTCGTCAACGGCGGGGGTGCCCGGTCGCTCGCGTACCGGCAGGTCCTCGCCGACGCCCTCCGTCGCCCCGTCGTGCGTCGTGCGGCCCCCGAGGCGACGGCGCGCGGGGCGTGCGTCCAGGCCGTCGCCGTCCTCGAGGGCACCACCGTCGCGGGCGTCGCCGCGTCGTGGGCGCCGCCCGTGCTCGACGCCGTCCCGCCCCGCGACGTGCGCGCGACGATCGACGCCACCTACTACAACCTGCTCGCCACGGTCGCCGACCGGCCCCGGCCGCCCGCGACCTGACCGCACCACCAGGGAGAACGCATGCTGTACATCGACTCCGCCGACCGCGACCAGGTCGAGCGGCTCCTCGCGACCGGCCTGTTCGCGGGCGTCACCACGAACCCGACGATCCTGTACCGGTCGGGGCTCACGGTCGACGACGTTCCCGCCGTGCACCGGTGGGCGCGCGCGGCCGGGGCCGGGACGGTGTTCCTGCAGGCCGTCGGACCGGACGAGGCGGCGCTCGAGTCGCACAGCCGAGAGCTCGTCGACCTCGGGCCGGACGTCGTCGTCAAGCTGCCCGCGACGCGCAACGGGCTCGCCGTCTCCCGCCGACTGACGCGCGAGGGGGTGCCCGTGCTGGTCACGGCGGTCTACCACGCGTCCCAGGCGCTCCTCGCGGACACGGCCGGCGCGGGCTGGGTCGCGCCCTACGTGGGGCGGATGGGGGACCTGGGGCTCGACGGCGTCGAGCAGACGGCCGACCTCCACGCGACGTTGCTCGCGTCGGGTCAGGGATGCCGGGTGCTCGCTGCGAGCCTGCGCGACACGACCCAGGTCGCGGCGCTCGCAGCCCGCGGGGTCGAGGACTTCACGCTGTCCACCGCGCTGTGCGCAGCGCTCCTGGAGAACCCGGACACCGTCGCCGCGGCGGCGCAGTTCGAGACGGACGCCCGCGCGGCAGGGTGACGACGCCTCCGACGGACGACGACGCGGGGCGGGGACGGTGTCCCCGCCCCGCGTCGTGACCTGCGAGGGAGTGCGGCGCGCGGTCGTGACCGCGTCGCGTCAGTCGTCGAGCGAGACGGTGCCGCGCGCGACGCCGCCGAGCCAGCCGAGGCTGGGCTTGGGCGTGCGCTCGAACGTCTCCGGGTCCCACCCGATGA
>JAQSXO010000106.1 GCA_029256625.1 Cellulosimicrobium sp.
GCCGCCCGGTGGTTCGACCTCGTGGACGACGACGCGATCGCCGAGACGGCGACGGGCACGGAGGGACAGCTGTGAGCGCGGCCCAGACCAAGGACGCCCCCGGAGCGCCGACCGCGGGGACGACGTCGGTCACGGCGCGTCGCCTGCTCGAGCTGCGCGCGGAGGGCCGCGCCGGGCTCGTGGGCTACCTGCCCGTCGGCTTCCCGACCGTGGACCGCTCGATCGAGGCGGCGCTCGCCCTCGTCGAGTCGGGCGTGGACGTGCTCGAGCTGGGCGTCCCGTACACCGACCCGGTGATGGACGGCCCGGTCATCCAGGCCGCCGCCCAGACCGCGCTCGACGCCGGCGTGCGCGTCGCGGACGTGTTCCGTGTCGTGGCGGCCGTCACGGAGCGCACGGGCGGGCGGGTCCCCGTGCTCGTCATGACCTACTGGAACCCGGTCCTGCGCTACGGGGTCGACGCGTTCGCGCGCGACCTCGCCGCCGCCGGGGGCGCGGGGCTCATCACGCCGGACCTCATCCCCGACGAGGGCCGCGCCTGGCTGGACGCCGCGGAGGCGCACGGCCTGGACCGCGTCTTCCTCGTCGCGCCGAGCTCGACCGCCGAGCGGCTGCGGCTCACCGCGCGCGCGTCGCGCGGGTTCGTCTACGCCGCCTCGACGATGGGCGTGACGGGCGTGCGCGCCTCCGTCGGGCCGCAGGCGGCCCGCCTGGTCGCGGACACGCGCGCCGCGGGCGCCGAGCTCGTCTGCGTCGGCCTGGGCGTCTCCACGGCCGAGCAGGCCGCCGAGGTGGGGCGCTACGCCGACGGCGTCATCGTCGGTTCCGCCTTCGTCCGCCCCCTGCTGGCCGACGCGCCGTGGGACGAGCGGATCGCCGCCCTCACGCAGGTCGCTGCGGCGCTCGCCGCGGGCGTCCGCACGGGCCGCGACGGCGCCGGGGACGACGTCCCGGCCGCCGCACCGACGTCCGGAGAGGTGGTCGCATGAGCGCCGCGCTCGCCGTCGGGCAGCTCGTGGAGGCGGCGGGCGCCCTGCCCGCCGCGATCCCGAGCCCCCCGCAGCACACGTGGTATCTCGGTCCGTTCCCCGTCCGGGCGTACGCGCTCGCGATCCTCGCGGGCATCGCCGTGGCCCTGTGGCTCACGCGGCGTCGCTGGGTGGAGCGCGGGGGAGAGGCGGACGACGTCCTGGAGATCGCCTTCTGGGCGGTCCCCTTCGGCATCGTGGGCGGTCGGCTCTACCACGTGTTCTCGACGCCGGACCCGTACTGGGGCCCGAACGGCGACCCCGTCCGTGCGCTCTACGTGTGGGAGGGCGGCCTGGGCATCTGGGGCGCCGTCGCGCTCGGCGCGGTCGGCGCGTACATCGGCTGCCGTCGCCAGCGTGTGAGCTTCCCGGCGTTCGCCGACGCCCTCGCGCCCGGGCTGCTGCTCGCGCAGGCCGTCGGCCGCCTGGGCAACTGGTTCAACCAGGAGCTCTTCGGCGCCCCCACGACCCTGCCCTGGGGCCTGCGGGTCGACGACTCGGTCGCCGCGGCGGCCGGCTACCCGCCCGGCACGTTGTTCCACCCGACGTTCCTCTACGAGATGGTCTGGAACATCGGCGCTGCCCTCCTCCTGATCTACCTGGACCGTCGGTTCCGGCTCGGTCATGGTCGGGTATTCTGGCTCTACGTCTTCGTCTACACGCTCGGTCGTGTGTGGATCGAGATGCTGCGCATCGACGAGGCCGAGCTCGTCCTCGGCCTCCGGCTGAACGTCTGGACCTCGATCCTGGTCGGCGTCGGTGCGTTGATTGCGTTTATCGTTGTCGGGCGCCGCCACCCCGGGCGCGAGGAGACGGTGTCCCTCGACGCTCCGGACGAGGCGTCCACCACGGGGCCCGAGGAGCCGGTCGAGGAGTCGACCGACGCCGAGGACCCCTCGACGACCGAGGACTCCGACGACTCGGAGGAGTCCGAGCAGGCAGATGCCGCGCGACCAGACCCCGGTCGCTGAGCGTCCGTCATTCATAGGCGAATCCGCCGGGCGACCGCTCGGTGGGTTCTGTCATGTCCAATAGGGCCGACGACGTCCCGAACCCCCCAGCTGGAACCAGCCCGGCCGACTCGGTCGGGCGCCTGTGAGGACGGTGTTGATGACCACGCCGCAGTATCGGGACGCGCACCGGGCACCCGCCCTGTCCGCCCCTCCCACGGCATCCGGTCTGTACGACCCCGCCGCCGAGCACGACGCGTGCGGCGTCGCCTTCGTGGCGACGCTCCGCGGCACGCCCGGACGCGACATCGTTGACGCGGGCCTGACGGCCCTGCTCAACCTCGACCACCGCGGCGCCGTGGGCGCCGAGGAGAACAGCGGCGACGGCGCCGGGATCCTCACGCAGATCCCGGACGCGTTCGTGCGCGACGTGGTCGACGCGGAGCTCCCGCCCGCCGGGCACTACGCGATCGGCATGGCGTTCCTCCCGCAGGACGCCGACGCCGCCACGGCGGCGACGCGCTCGGTCGAGGCCATCGCCGCCGAGGAGAAGCTCGAGGTCCTCGCCTGGCGCGACGTCCCGGTGACGGCCGACCTCGTCGGACCGAGCGCGCGCGCGTCCATGCCGCTGTTCCGCCAGGTGGTCGTCGCCGACCCGGCGCGCGAGCTGGCCGGCGTCGAGCTCGACCGCCGCACGTACCGTCTGCGCAAGCGCGCGGAGAACGAGCTCGGCCTGTTCTTCGCCTCGCTCTCGGCACGCACCCTCACGTACAAGGGCATGCTCACGACGGCGCAGCTCGAGCCGTTCTTCCCGGACCTGTCGGACCCGCGGTACGCGAGCGAGATCGCGCTCGTGCACTCGCGGTTCTCGACGAACACGTTCCCGTCCTGGCCGCTCGCGCAGCCGTTCCGCATGATCGCGCACAACGGCGAGATCAACACGGTGCGCGGCAACCGCAACTGGATGGCGGCGCGCGAGGGGACCCTCGCGAGCGACGCCATCGGCGACCTCGCGCCGCTGCTGCCGGTGTGCTCGGAGGGTTCGAGCGACTCGGCGAGCTTCGACGAGGTGCTCGAGCTGCTGCACCTGTCGGGCCGTTCGCTCCCGCACGCGGTGCTCATGATGGTCCCGGAGGCGTGGGAGAACCACGCCGAGATGGACCCCGACCTCCGGGCGTTCTACGAGTACCACTCGACGCTCATGGAGCCGTGGGACGGGCCGGCGTGCCTGAACTTCACCGACGGGACGCTGATCGGCGCAGTCCTGGACCGCAACGGTCTGCGCCCGGGGCGCTACTGGGTGACCGAGGACGGCCTCGTCGTGCTCGCGAGCGAGGCGGGCGTGCTCGACCTCGACCCCGCGACGATCGTGCGCAAGGGTCGCCTGGAGCCGGGGCGCATGTTCCTCGTGGACACCGGCCAGGGCCGGATCGTCGAGGACGAGGAGATCAAGTCCCAGCTCGCCGCGCAGCGCCCGTACGCGCAGTGGGTCGCGGAGAACGCGGTCTACCTCGACCAGCTCCCCGAGCGCGAGCACGTCGCGCACAGCCCCGCGTCCGTCGAGCGCCGCCAGCGCGCGTTCGGCTACACGCAGGAGGAGCTCAAGGTCATCCTCACCCCGATGGCCAACACGGGTGCGGAGCCGCTCGGCGCGATGGGGACGGACACGCCCATCGCCGTCCTCGCGCAGCGCCCGCGCCTGCTCTTCGACTACTTCACGCAGATGTTCGCGCAGGTGACCAACCCGCCGCTCGACGCGATCCGCGAGGAGCTCGTCACCTCCATCGGCGGGGCGATCGGCCCGGAGCCGAACCTGCTCGTCGACACCCCCGAGCACGCGCGCAAGCTCATGCTGCCGTTCCCGGTGCTCGACAACGACCAGCTCGCGAAGATCATCCGCGTCGACAAGGACCCGCAGCTCGCGGGCATCTTCCGCGCGGTGACGATCAAGGGCTTGTACCGCGTCGCGGGCGGCGGCGAGTCGCTGCTCGCCCGGCTCGAGGAGATCTTCGCCGAGGTCGACGCGCACGTCGCCGCGGGCGCGAGCTTCATCGTGCTCTCGGACCGTGACTCGGACGCCGAGCACGCCCCGATCCCGTCGCTGCTCCTGTCGAGCGCGGTGCACCACCACCTGCTGCGCCGCCACACGCGGACCCAGGTCTCGCTCGTCGTCGAGGCCGGCGACGTGCGCGAGGTGCACCACGTCGCGCTCCTCATCGGCTACGGCGCGGCCGCGGTCAACCCGTACCTCGCCATGGAGACCGTCGAGGACCTCGCGCGTCGCGGCTACCTCGCGGTGGACCCGGCCAAGGCCGTCGCCAACCTCATCAAGGGGCTCGGCAAGGGCGTGCTCAAGGTCATGAGCAAGATGGGCATCTCGACCATCTCCTCGTACCGCGGGGCCCAGGTCTTCGAGGCCGTGGGCCTGTCCCACGACCTCGTCCAGGCGTTCTTCACGGGTACCACGTCGCGCCTCAGCGGTATCGGTCTCGACGTCGTCGCTGCGGAGGTCGCGGCGCGCCACGTCGACGCGTACCCCAAGTCCGGCAACCACCGCCCCCACGTGCGTCTCACGACGGGCGGCGAGTACCAGTGGCGCCGGGACAGCGAGGAGCACCTGTTCGACCCGGAGACGGTCTTCCGCCTCCAGCACTCCACGCGCGAGCGCCGGTTCGACATCTTCCGCCAGTACACGCACCGGGTGGACGAGCAGTCGTCGCGGCTCATGACGCTGCGCGGCCTGCTCGAGCTCCGCGAGGGCGAGCGTCCCGCGGTGCCGCTCGACGAGGTCGAGCCCGTGAGCGAGATCGTCAAGCGCTTCAACACGGGCGCCATGTCCTACGGCTCCATCTCGGCCGAGGCGCACGAGACGCTCGCGATCGCCATGAACCGCCTCGGCGGCCGGTCGAACACCGGTGAGGGCGGCGAGGACCCCGAGCGCCTGTACGACCCGGAGCGCCGCTCCAAGGTCAAGCAGATCGCGTCGGGCCGCTTCGGCGTCACGAGCGAGTACCTGACGAACGCGGACGACATCCAGATCAAGCTCGCCCAGGGCGCCAAGCCCGGCGAGGGCGGTCAGCTCCCGGGGCACAAGGTGTACCCGTGGGTCGCCAAGACCCGGCACTCGACGCCGGGCGTCGGGCTCATCTCGCCGCCGCCGCACCACGACATCTACTCGATCGAGGACCTCGCGCAGCTCATCCACGACGCGAAGAACGCGAACCCGGCGGCACGCATCCACGTCAAGCTCGTCTCCGAGTTCGGTGTCGGGACGGTCGCGACGGGCGTGTCCAAGGCGCACGCGGACGTCGTCCTCATCTCGGGCCACGACGGCGGCACGGGCGCGAGCCCGCTGACGTCTCTCAAGCACGCGGGCACGCCGTGGGAGATCGGCCTCGCCGAGACCCAGCAGACGCTCGTGCTCAACAACCTGCGCGACCGCATCGTCGTCCAGGTCGACGGCCAGATGAAGACCGGCCGCGACGTGGTCGTGGCGGCCCTGCTCGGGGCCGAGGAGTTCGGCTTCGCGACCGCCCCCATGGTCGTGTCGGGCTGCGTCATGATGCGCGTGTGCCACCTGGACACGTGCCCGGTCGGCGTCGCGACGCAGAACCCCGAGCTGCGCGCCCGGTTCACGGGCAAGCCGGAGTTCGTCGTGAACTTCTTCGAGTTCATCGCCGAGGAGGTGCGCGAGTACCTGGCGCGCCTCGGCTTCCGGACCATCGAGGAGGCGATCGGCCACGTCGAGTACCTCGACACGCGCAGGGCGGTCGACCACTGGAAGGCCCAGGGCCTCGACCTCGGACCGATCCTCGAGCAGCCGGTGCCCGTCGAGGGCGCGTCGCTGCGCAACACCACGACGCAGGACCACGGCCTCGAGAAGGCGCTCGACAACCAGCTCGTCGCCCTCGCCGAGGACGCGCTCGAGCGGCGCGAGCCGGTCCGCCTCTCGCTCCCGGTGCGCAACGTCAACCGCACGGTCGGCACGATGCTCGGCCACGAGGTGACCAAGCGCTTCCGCGGCGAGGGCCTGCCCGACGACACGATCGACGTGACCCTCACCGGTTCCGCCGGCCAGTCGCTCGGCGCGTTCCTCCCGCGCGGCGTCACGCTGCGTCTGTTCGGCGACGCGAACGACTACGTCGGCAAGGGCCTCTCGGGCGGACGGATCGTCGTGCGCCCGGACCGCAACGCGGTCCTCACCGGGTCGAGCAACGTCGTCGCGGGCAACGTCATCGGCTACGGGGCCACGTCCGGCGAGATCTTCCTGCGCGGCCGGGTCGGCGAGCGCTTCGGCGTGCGCAACTCGGGCGCGACGCTCGTCGTCGAGGGCGTGGGCGACCACGGCTGCGAGTACATGACGGGCGGCACCGTCCTCGTGCTCGGCCCGACGGGCCGCAACTTCGGCGCCGGCATGTCCGGCGGCACCGCGTACGTGCTCGACCTGCGGGAGGGCGCCGTGAACACGAGCGCGCTCGCGACCGGCGAGCTGGGCCTGAGCCCGCTCGAGGACGCGGAGGTCGAGCTCGTCGAGCGGCTCCTCCGTCGTCACCACGAGGAGACGGGGTCGCCGCTCGCGGCCGAGCTCCTCGAGGACTTCCCCGCGGCCGTCCAGCGCTTCACGCGCGTGCTGCCGACCGACTTCGCCCGCATGCGCTCGGCGCTCGAGAAGGCCGAGTCGGCCGGGCTCGACCCCGCGGCCCCGGGCGTGTGGGACCAGATCTTGGAGGTGGCCCGTGGCTGACCCCCGCGGATTCCTGAAGGTGCGGGAGCGTGAGCTCCCGCCCAACCGCCCGGTGGCCGTGCGCCTGCGGGACTGGAAGGACGTGCACGCGCACCTCGAGGAGGGCCAGGTCTTCCTCAAGGAGCAGGCAGGACGCTGCATGGACTGCGGCATCCCGTTCTGCCACCAGGGGTGCCCGCTCGGCAACCTCATCCCGGAGTGGAACGACCTCGTCTACCGCGACCAGTGGGCCGACGCGATCGACCGCCTGCACGAGACGAACAACTTCCCCGAGTTCACCGGTCGCGTGTGCCCGGCGCCGTGCGAGTCGAGCTGCGTGCTCGGCATCAACCAGCCCGCGGTGACGATCAAGAACGTCGAGGTCTCGATCATCGACGAGGCGTTCGCCCGCGGGTACGTCACGCCGCAGGTGCCGCAGCGCCTCACGGGGTCGACGGTCGCCGTCGTCGGTTCGGGACCTGCCGGCCTCGCGGCCGCGCAGCAGCTCACGCGCGCCGGCCACACGGTCGCCGTGTACGAGCGGGACGACGCGATCGGCGGGCTGCTGCGCTACGGCATCCCCGACTTCAAGCTGGAGAAGCTCCACATCGACCGCCGCGTGGCACAGATGGAGGCCGAGGGCACGCGATTCCGCCCGGGCGTCGAGATCGGCGTCGACATCACGTGGGACGACCTGCGGGCGCGGTACGACGCCGTCGTGGTCGCCACGGGCGCGACGGTCCCGCGCGACCTGTCGATCCCCGGTCGCGAGCTCGACGGCATCCACTTCGCCATGGACTTCCTGCACCAGGCGAACGCCGTCGTGGCCGGTCGCGAGGTGGCCGACCAGATCACGGCCACGGGCAAGCACGTCATCGTCATCGGTGGCGGCGACACCGGGTCGGACTGCCTCGGCACCTCGCTGCGCCAGGGCGCGGCGAGCGTGACGACGCTCGCGATCGGCAAGCAGCCACCGCTCGAGCGGTCCGCGACCCAGCCGTGGCCCACGGACCCCATCCTGTTCGAGGTGTCCTCGTCCCACGAGGAGGGCGGCGAGCGCGAGTTCCTCGCGTCGACCGTCGAGTTCCTGGGCGACGAGAACGGAGCCGTGCGCGCGCTGCGCGTCGCGGAGACCGAGTACCTGCCCGACGGCCGTCGCGTGCCCAAGGAGGGCACCGAGCGCGAGATCCCCGCGGACCTCGTGCTCGTCGCGATGGGCTTCACCGGGCCGGAGACGGCGACCATCACGACCCAGGCCGGCACGGACCTCACGAGCCGCGGCCTCGTGGCGCGCGGCGACGACTTCGCGTCGTCGCTGCCGGGGGTCTTCGTGGCCGGCGACGCGGGTCGTGGGCAGTCGCTGATCGTGTGGGCGATCGCCGAGGGTCGGGCGGCGGCGGCTTCCGTCGACGCCTACCTTCAGGGAGGGACCGAGCTGCCCGCGCCCGTGCGCGCGAACACCGTGTCCTTGCGCGCTTGACGTGCACCCCGACGTCGGGTGTCCGGCGCCGGGACGATGAGCGGGGCATCCTAGGGAGGGGCACCCCGCGACGACCGGCTCCCGGCCGGTCGGAAGACTAGAGGCTGGAGATATGCGCAGAGCAAAGATCGTCTGCACCATCGGACCCGCGACCGAGTCGAAGGAGCAGCTCCGCGCGCTCGTCGACGCCGGGATGGACGTGGCGCGGATCAACCGCAGCCACGGCAGCGCCGAGGAGCACGCGGCCGTCTACCGCGGCGTGCGCGAGGCCGCCGCCGAGTCGGGCCGCTCCGTCGCGGTGCTCGTCGACCTCCAGGGGCCGAAGATCCGCCTGGGCCGCTTCGGCGGCGACGAGAAGCACTGGCTCGAGGAGGGTGACACCTTCACGATCACGACCGAGGACGTCGTCGGCACCAAGGAGCTCGTCTCCACGACGCACAAGGGCCTGCCCGGCGACGCGCGCGTCGGCGACCCGATCCTCATCGACGACGGCAAGGTGCTCGTCCGCGTCACCGCCGTCGAGGGCCCGCGCGTCGTGACGCGCGTCGAGGTCGCCGGCCCGGTGTCGAACAACAAGGG
>JAQSXO010000107.1 GCA_029256625.1 Cellulosimicrobium sp.
TGGGCGACGTGGAGCGGGGACCGCCCCGCGACGCAGTGGCTCGAGTACTCGTGGCCCGCGCCGGTCACCGTGGACCGGTCCGTCGTCCGGTTCTGGTCCGACGGCACGGAGGCGAACGGTGACAACGTGCGCGTCCCGGCGTCGTGGAGGCTCCAGTACTGGGACGCGGACGCCGGTGCGTTCGTCGACGTCCCGAACCCGAGCGGCTACCCGACCGAGCGCCTCACGACCAACGAGACGACCTTCGACGCGGTGACGACGACGCGCCTCCGGGCGACGTTCGACGCGCTGCGGGGCACCACGGCGACGACGTACTCGGCCGTCGGGGTCTCCGAGTGGGAGGTCTGGGGCACGGGCGGCGTCGAGGAGCCCGAGCCGGTCGACCCGAACGGGCCGATCGACCACTCGCCCGTCCACATCCCCACGGACGTCGGCGTCCTGCCCGACCTCCCGGCCGAGATCGACGCGATCTTCACCGACGGTCGCGTCGAGACGGTCGCGGTCGACTGGGAGGACGTCACGGCCGAGGACGTCGCCGCGGCGGGGGCGTTCGAGGTCAGCGGGACGTCGGACGAGCTCGTCGAGCAGGTGAGCGGCACGGTGCACGTGCGCGACGGCGAGCCGGGTGCGATCACGGCGGTCGACAACGTGAGCGTCGTGACGCTCGCGGGCACGGCCCCGGCGCTCCCCGCGACGGTCACCGCCGAGTACGAGGACGCGTCGAAGGACAGCCGAATCCCCGTGACCTGGGAGGCCGTCGGCCCGGCGGACTACGCCGAGCCCGACGGGCTGTTCTTCGTCGACGGCGACGTCGAGGGGACGGACGTGCCGGCCGAGGCGGTCGTGTTCGTCGTCGCACCCGACACCGGCGAGGACACGACCCCGCCCACCGTGACGGTGGCGGCGCAGCCCGGCCCGGCGACGTCGGGCTGGTACGTCCAGCACCCGACCGTCACGGTCGTGGCCTCCGACAACCGCGATCCCGCCCCGGCGGTCGAGGTCTCGGTCGACGGCGGCGCGTGGGCCCCGTACGACGGCCCGTTCGCGGTCGACGTGGACGGCGTGCGCACGGTCGAGGCGCGCGCGACGGACGCGGCGGGCAACGTCGGCACGGGCTCGCGCGAGCTCCGCGTCGACTCGGTCGCGCCGGTGACGGTCGCGACGCTGCGCGAGGTGGGCAGCAGCGTCGAGATCACGCTCGAGGCCACGGACGCGGGCTCGGGCGTGGACAAGGTGCAGTGGGAGGGTCCCGGCACGTTCTGGGGCACCTACACCGAGCCGTTCACGCGCGCGCTCACCGACGAGCCGCAGGTCATCGAGTTCGCGGCGACCGACGCGGCCGGCAACGAGGAGACGCGCCAGCAGGTGGTGCTGCCCGCGCTCGGTGACGAGCCGGAGCTCGACCTCGCGGTCGAGGTCTCGCCCCGGTGCCTCGCGGGCAAGGCGTACGTCGCCGTGCGCGCGACGAACGGGGAGGACGTCCCGGTCTCGGTGACGCTCACGACGCCGTACGGCCAGAAGGCGTTCGCGGACGTGGCGCCGGGCAAGAACGCGTACCAGTCGTTCGCGACGCGCGCGACGTCGGCCGCGGCCGGCACCGCGACCGTCACGGCCACCGCCGCTGTCGGCGGAGAGGAGGTGACCGCCACGGTCGACGCGCCGTTCGACGCGCTCGACTGCGGCTGACCCGCCGCCCTACCTCGCCAGGTAGAGCCCCGGTACCGCGAGGTAGAGGCGTGGTCGTGACCACGCCTCTACCTCGCCAGGGCGGGTGACCACAGACCCCCGGGCGGTGTGCCGGCACCGCTCGGGTCCACGGCTCGGCCCTCGTCGTTCCTCGGAGCGACGGGGGCCGAGCTTCGTGCTGCGGGGCCGGGCCCGTGTCGCGCGGGTGAACAACCTGGACGCATGTTCAGTTCGGGCGTCCAAGATGGCAAGATGTTCGCGGCTGGACGCTCGTCCAGCCGGGTTCGGGGGGACCCTGCGGCGCCCACCCCGGGCCGGACGAAGAGGTTCACCGCGTGACGACCACCCGCAGGCTGCTCGCCGCCCTCGTGATCGCCGGCTCGCTCCTCGTCCCCGCCGGCGCGGCCTCGGCCGCCGCGCCCGCCGCCACCGCCACGGACCCGTCCGACGGCGTGCGCGTGAGCGTCGAGATCACGGACCGCGAGGTGCCCGCCGGGCCGCGCGTCGTCGTCGTGGGCGACGGCCCGTTCGTCGTCGGCGGCGAGCTCGTGGTGCGCGGCAGCGGCCTCGCGCCGCACACCACCTACGAGCTCTGGCTCGAGAGCGACCCGGTCCTCCTCGGCACGGTCACGACCGACGCCGACGGCGCGTTCGAGCTCGTGACGCGGATCCCGGTCGGGACGGTGCCGGGGGGGCACCACCTCCGTCTCGTCGCACCGGGCGGCGACGTGCTGTCCGAGCCGTTCGTCGTCGTCGCGGCACCCGGGGAGCCCCAGGTGCCCGGCGGCCCGCCGTCCACCGGCACGGGCGGGACGACGGGCGGCGGCACGTCTGCGTCCCCGCGCCCGGGCGGTCTCGCCACGACCGGCACCGGCCTCGTCGGGACCGCCGTGCTCGCGGGCCTGGCGGTCGCCGCCGGTGCCGCGCTGCGCCGTCGGGCGCACCAGGACCGGCCCGTCGTCTGACCGCCCCCGGGGCGGACGGCCGGCCCACGAGGCGGGGACGGCGCGTGGTTCAGTCCTCGGTGACCGGGTCCGCCGCGGGCTCGACCTGCCGGTCCGCGACGCCCGCGCGCTCGTCGGCGGCACGCTCCGCGGCGTCCATCGCGCGGTCGTCCACGACGAGCATGCCCAGCAGCGTCACCGCCGACACCGCCGCCATGACGACGAACACGCTCCGCAGCCCGAACACCTCGCCGAGCAGGCCGCCGACCGCCGCGCCGAGGGGCATCGTCCCCCACGCCACGAGCCGGTAGCAGGAGTTGAGGCGGCCGAGCAGCGCGTCGGGCGTGATCCGCTGGCGGAGCGAGACGGTGACGACGTTCCACACGGCGATCCCCGCGCCGCCCACGGCGTAGACGGCGCCGATCACCCACGCGTTCGTCGTCACCGCGGGAATCCCCACCAGTGCGACCGTGCTGAGCACGGTCAGCGCGAGGGAGCGAGCCCGGCCGACGAGCGCGACGACGCGTTCCGCGACGAACGAGCCGGCGAACGCGCCGACCGCGGTCGTCGTGAGCAGCACGCCGTACGCGGGCTCGGACAGCCCCAGGGGGGAGTCGGGGCCGACGGCGAAGAGCACGAAGATCGCGAACGCGGCGTTGCTCGCGAAGTTGATGCCGCCGACCATCAGGGCGAGCGCGCGCAGGATCCGGTCGTGCCACAGGAAGCGCAGGCCCTCGGCGATGTCGGCCCGCAGCGTGGTGCGGGTCGTGCGCTCGGGACGGTAGGAACCGGGCAGGCCGACGAGGAGCCCGACGGCGAGCGCCCACAGCGCGCCCGGGAGCCCGAACGCCACGGCCGCCCCCGCCGCGACGAGCAGCCCGCCGAGCGGAGGCCCGACGAACTGGTTGGCGGTCAGCTCCGCCGCGTACAGCCGCCCGTTCGCCCGCGGGAGCGCGGTGCGCGGGACGACCTGCGGCAGGATCGACTGCGCCGCGGTGTCGTAGAGCGTCTCCGTGACGCCGACGCCGAACGCGACGACGTAGAGCACGGCGATGCTCCCGGCGTCGGGCACGAGCGCGACGGCGGCGAGCGCGACGACGAGCAGCGCCCGCGCCACGTTGGCGCCGATCATCGCGTGGCGCCGGTCGAGCCGGTCGGCGAGCGCGCCCGCAGGCAGCGCGAAGAGGAGCCAGGGCAGCGTGAGGGCGAACGTCAGCCCGGCGACGAGCGCGGGCGAGTCGGTGTACCGGACCGCGACGAGCGGCAGCGCGACCTTGAGCACGCCGTCGGCGAGGTTGGACACCGTCGACGCCGTCCAGAGGCGCCGGAACGGGGCGCCCAGGGGTGTGCCGGCCGGGCGTCGTCGGCGGAGGGCGGAGGCCATGCCGCCCAGCATGGCACAGTGATTGAGAAATCCCAATCGATCTGTCGATCTCGATCGATCGACGTAGGATGGGTGCCATGAGCGCCGATCCCACGCCGCAGGACCCCGTTCCCGGCCCGGGTGCGACGCCGCCCGAGGTGCCCGGACGCCGCCCGCCCACGGCGCTCGAGGCCAAGGCCCTCGCCCACCCGCTGCGCCAGCGCATCGTCCGGCAGTGCGGCACGCGCGAGATGACCAACAAGGAGCTCGCCGACCACCTCGGCGTCGCGCCCGGCACGGCCCTCCACCACGTCCGGCTCCTCGTCCGAGCGGGTCTGCTCGAGCCCGCCGACGTGCGCACCGGCGCCGGGGGAGCGCTCGAACGCCCCTACCGTGCGACCGGGGCGACGTGGTGGCTCGACGACCCTCTGCGCGGGACGGCGCCCGACGTCCGGTTCGGCCCCGTCGCCGCCGCCCTCGACGACGCCCTCGCCGCCGGCCCCGATGCCGTCACGACGTCCGCCGCGTTCCGGCTCCACCTCTCCGACGACGACGTCGCCGAGCTCGACCGGCGCATCCTCGCCGTCCTCGACGAGTACGTGGCGACCGACGACCAACGCCTCGACCGCCCCCTCCACCGCGGGCTGTTCCTCCTGCACCGCCCGCTGTCCTGACCCTCCGAGGGACCGTTCCGACCCCACCGCGGACCCGACAACGCGCGCAGCAGAACCGACCCGACCGGACCCGGCACGGCGGCGGGCTCAGGGGCGGGCGGCGAAACGCTCCAGGAGGTCGGCGTGGCCCGAGACGATGAGGAGGTCGTTCGCGCTGATGCGGGTCTCGGGGGTCGCGTAGAGGAACTCCTCGCCGGGTGACTTCACGCCGATGACGGTGACGCCGTACCGCTCGCGGACCTTGGACTGCGCGAGCGTGAAGCCCTGGACCTCACGGGGCGGGCGCATCTTGACGATGGTGAACCCGTCCTCGACCTCGATGTAGTCGAGCAGCTTTCCCGAGACCAGGTGCGCGACGCGCGACCCGGCGTCGGCCTCGGGGAAGACGACGTGGTGCGCGCCGATGCGCTGGAGGATGCGTCCGTGCTCGGCGGAGATGGCCTTCGCCCAGATCTGCGGCGTGCCCATGTCGACGAGGTTGCCCGTGATGAGGACGCTCGCCTCGAGCGACGTGCCCACGCCGACGACGGCGACGGGGAAGTCGCGCGCGCCGAGCTGCTCGAGCGCGACCGGGTTGGACGCGTCCGCCTCGACGAGGGGGAGCTGCCCGCTCCACTGGGCGACGAGCTCGGGGTCGCGCTCGACGGCGAGCACGTCCTGGCCGAGGCGGTCGAGCGTCGCGGCGATGGCCGTCCCGAAGCGACCGAGACCGATGACGAGGACGCCCGCGTCCTTGCGCGGTGCCTTCGCCTCGTCGCGGCGCGCCCGCTCGGCGCGGCCGCGCTCGACGATGCGCTGCGCCACGGGGTCCGCGGGCAGGGCTTCCTTCCCGTCGGCGGCGCGGGTGAAGGGGTCGGTCACGGTGGGGCCTTTCGTCGGTCCGGAGAGTCGGTGCGGGAGTGCCGGCGGCGTGCGCGCCGGCGGGGTAGGTCGCTCACCCGATGATGGGGCGCTCCTCGGGGTAGCGCACGATGCGGCGGCGGTCGCGCAGCGCGAGCGCCGCCGCGAACGTCATGGTGCCCGTGCGGCCGACGAACATGAGCGCGACGAGCACGTACTTGCCCGCGTCGGGGAGGTCGGGCGTGATGCCGGTGCTGAGGCCGACCGTCGCGAACGCGGAGATCGTCTCGAAGAGGATGACGTCGAGCGTCTCGCCCGTGATCTCCAGCAGGAGGAGGCTCGACAGGAGCACCGCGGTCGCGCCGACGAACGACACGGCGACGGCGAGCCGCAGGGTCTCGCGCGGGATGCGGCGCCCGAAGGCCTCCATGTCCCGGTCGCCGCGCGCCTCGGAGACGATCGCGATGAGCATGACGGCGAGCGTCGTGACCTTGATGCCGCCCGCCGTCGACGCGGAGCCGCCGCCGACGAACATGAGGGCGTCGGTGATGAGCCAGCTCGCCTCGTGCATCCCGCCGGTGTCCACGGTGGAGAAGCCGCCGGAGCGGGGCATCACTCCGGCGAAGAGCGACGCGAGGAGCTTCTCGCCGAGGTCGAGCGGCCCGAGGGTGCGCTGGTTGGTCCACTCGAACGCGGCGAAGAGGACCGTGCCGACGACGACGAGCGCCGCGCTCGTGGTGAGCGTGAGCTTGGTGTGCAGGCTCCACTTCGCCGCGCGCCTGCGGTTGCGCATCACGTTGAGGATCACGGGGAAGCCGAGGGAGCCGATGAACACGCCGAGGATGATCGGCAGGCACAGCATCCAGTCGCCCACGTAGGGCGCGAGCCCCTGCTCGGTGGGGATGAAGCCGGCGTTGTTGAAGGCCGAGATGCCGTAGAAGATCCCGTGCCAGGCGGCCTCCCCGAACGTCTCCTCGAGGACGATGAAGCGGGGCAGGAGGAGCAGCGCGATGAGCAGCTCGAGCGACGTCGACGTGATGATGACGACCCGCACGAGCGAGCCGACCTCGCCGAGCCGCGTCGTCTTGGTCTCGGACGCCGTGAGGAGCTTCTGCGTCAGGCCGATGCGCCGCGACACGGCCATGCCGAGGATCGACGCGAGCGTCATCACGCCCAGGCCGCCGATCTTGATGCCGAGCAGGATGACGACCTGCCCGTACGTCGACCAGTACGTCCCGGTCGGGACGACGACGAGGCCCGTCACGCACACCGCGGACGTCGCCGTGAACAGCGCGTCGACGAAGGGCGCCGCCCGTCCGCTCGCCGTCGCCCAGGGCGCCATGAGGAGGGCGGTGAAGACCGCGATGACGGCGGCGAAGACCGTGACGGCGAGGCGTGCGGGCGACTGCCGGGCGAGGCGGTCGACGATCTCCCGCCCCTTGAACAGGCGCCCGGTCATGCTCGTCGGCATGGAGCCTCCCTCACCACTCGCGCCACTCTGCCACGGGCCCGGTGGCCCGTCATGTCGCCGCTCCGGCGCCGGGACATCATGCCGCTTCCGGCGCCCGGGTGCCGCACCGGGGTCCGGCGGCCGGTCCGCCGCGGCGGGTGCGCGCCGTCGGGCGTTACCGTGAGCCATGCCCACGACCGACCCCACGTCGTCGCCCGCCCCCACCGGTGCGGGTGCCGCGGCGCCCGGATCCTGCGTCGTGTGGAGCCCCGAGCTCCTCGGCTACGACTTCGGCCACGGCCACCCCATGGCCCCCGCCCGGCTCGACCTGACGATGGGCCTGGTGCGCGCGCTGGGCCTGCTCGACGGCGACGTGGCGCCTGCGGTCCTGCGACCCGAGCCGGCGAGCGACGACGTGCTGGAGCTCGTGCACGACCCCGAGTACGTCGCGGCCGTGCGCGCGGCGTCCGAGCACGGGACGCCGGACCCGGCCCGCGGGCTCGGCACCGAGGACGACCCCGTGTTCCCGGGGATGCACGAGGCCGCGGCCCGGATCGTCGCGGGCTCGTACGAGGCGGCGGGGGAGATCGCCGCGGGCCGCGTCGCACACGGCGTGAACGTCGCGGGGGGCATGCACCACGCGAAGGCGGGCGCGGCGTCGGGCTTCTGCGTCTACAACGACGCGGCGGTCGCGATCCGCCGCCTGCTCGACGACGGCGTCGCGCGCGTCGCGTACGTGGACCTGGACGCGCACCACGGCGACGGCGTGGAGGAGGCGTTCTGGGACGACCCGCGCGTGCTCACGGTGTCCGTCCACCAGAGCGGGGCGACGCTCTTCCCGGGGACGGGTCACCCGACCGACGTCGGGGGCGCGGGCGCCGAGGGGACCGCGGTCAACGTCGCGCTCCCGCGCCGCACGGACGGCGCGCGCTGGCTCCGCGCGGTCGACGCCGTCGTGCCGCCCGTGCTGCGCGCGTTCCGGCCCGAGGTCCTGGTGACCCAGCACGGGTGCGACGCGCACGGCGAGGACCCGCTGTCCGACCTGGACGTGTCCGTCGACGCCCAGCGCACCGCCCTGGGGTGGGTGCACGACCTCGCGCACGAGCTCGCCGACGGCCGGTGGCTCGCGCTCGGCGGCGGCGGGTACGCGATCGCGCGCGTCGTGCCGCTCGTGTGGTCGGCCGTCGTGGGGGAGGTCGTGCACCGGCCCGTGACCGCGGGCGAGCCGCTGCCGGAGGAGTGGCGCGCGCGCGTCGCCGAGGTCGCCGGGTTCGACGCCCCGCTCGCGTTCGGCCCGCCGGTCGAGGTGCGGCGCTGGAGCAGCGGCTACGACCCCGACGACGACGTCGACCGCGCCGTCGCGGCCACGCGCCGCGCCGTCTTCCCGCTCCTCGGTCTCGACCCGCACTTCGACTGACGTCGTCGCGCCGCGCGGCCGCCCACGGGAACGGCCGCAGGCCCTCACGGACGACGGCGTACCGGGGCACGAGCGCGAGCGGGTAGTCTAGGGGGCGGATTTCTCTCGTGTTGGTCGGCTCGCGGCGCCCTCGTGGTCGCCGGGGCACCCCGATCAACCGTGGACCACACGCGGCCGGTCGACCGGTCGCCGACCGACACGCCGCTCGAGCATTGCGAGGACCATATGGGCTCCGTCATCAAGAAGCGCCGCAAGCGCATGGCCAAGAAGAAGCACCGCAAGCTGCTTCGCAAGACGCGTCACCAGCGTCGTAACAAGAAGTGACGTCGCGCGCGTCCTGACGCGCCGACCTGCCGTCGAGCCC